>NZ_JAAHGK010000001.1:0-25598 GCF_010672505.1 Okeania sp. SIO2B9
GACTAATTAAAGGTTGAGTGTATACAAAGTTAAAAGTTATTTTGTCTTGAAAAGTTGAAACACTAACATCAAAAACGCTACCCAAAATAGTTATTGATGCACCAAAACTAATTTCTTCTAACTCAAACTGACCATAGTCAGATTGAATTTTCACTTTGCCAATATTAGAGACTATTATAGAACTAAGAGTTTTTTCAGGATTCTCTAAACAGTATTCTAAAGATTGACACAAAGAAAAAACATTATTGTAAATTTCCGGTGTTTTTAATCTTGCTTTAATTTGTTCTGTAGCTTGTTTTGCCAAATCCCAAAATGACATTTTCTCATTAACTATGTAAAAAGAATTTAAAGAAGAAATTAAGACAGCCATGTGTTCATCACCAATAGGATAATTTACTTTTCTTCTCATGTCTACAGCGGAAACACAACTAAAATAAAAGTCTTTATCTTTTGGTTCTAAATGTTTAGCTAATGCCAACATCATTGCCGAACAAATAGCTCCTTGAACAGTAACTTTTTCTTGTTTACAACGTTGAATAAGTTTTTGAGTCAAACTGGGATTTAATTGTTTTTGAATAAATCCACAGGTACGTTGTTGATGAGGTACATATTTTTCAAAAGGAAGGGTATCTATTGGTTGATTTGATGTTGATAATTCTGCATTATTTTCTATGGTGTAATCATTAATTATTTCTTCCATAGAGGGAGGGGGTGTTAATTTATCAACTTCAGGAATTTGGCTATCTGATACAATTTTTTGACAAAAACTCAAAATCTCTGAATATAAATGAACAGCAGAAATAGCATCTGTGATTGAATGATGAATTCTGGTAATCAAATAATTAGTTGTACTGTCTTCACTTGATTTAATCAGAGTAGCTCTTAGCAAGACTTTTTTGTTTTCAAACTTTGTGTTTAACTCATTCACAAAAATAGTTTGCCAATATTCAGATTCAGGATTCAAAATAACCTCTAAAGGTATTTTCTCTGTACCTTCAGTTTTAAACATTAAGTTATCCAAAGGTCCGACAATATGAGAATTTAATAGAGGATGCCGAAGTTGAACTAATAACAGCGATCGCCTCAAAACCTCTGGATCGAGAAATCCTTTGATTTTTCCAACTACTACAACGTGCAATGAGTTGGCCTCGCGCTGAACAACTTCCCAGCCTTTTTCTATACTGAAAAGAGGTCTATCATTAGTCATATTTTTATCCTAAATATATTCAACAATTAATAATTAATAATTTCCCCTAACGACTGCTTGTTTCTTTTTTCAAGGAAAGGCTTTAAACCTTAATTATTCGGTAAGGGAGTAGGAGAGGTAGGGAAAAGACAGAAACTTCTAACAAATTAAAATCTTGAGTAATACTAATACTATTTTGGGATAATTAAGGCTTGCTAATTAGGGTTTGCGCTCAAAAGTCTTTTTGTTAGGGTAGGGAGTAGGGAGTAGTTAAGAGGAGCGGATGAACGGGGAGTTGTACAAGAGGTAGTCGTTCATCATTGCCCCTGAGTTTTTCTCTCGTCATTACAAAAAAATCCTCACTTTTTCCACTCCATCCACCGAAAAGCTGATATTTCAGCAGTTCCTCAAATTCTTCAAACCAATATCTGTCAATGCTTTGATATTTAATCAGCAAGCCCTAATGAAATCTAAAAGCATTGATATATAAAGACAAGTACCTTTTTGGGGTCGAAAAAAGTGTCTGGTTTTCAGTCTAAAATGCTCAATTAGAAATTGAATACTGATAACTGATAACTGATTAAACTACTCACAAATTTCTAAATCTTCCTTCACCTTGGGATGAGTAATAAAATAATTTTGAAGCCAATCACAAGAACCTTTCAACAAATCATTCAATCCTTTCACGCGCCACAACTGTAAATTATTATCCACCAAAGTTGCCACATATTTACCATCCAAACTTAAAGCCTTAGCATTCTCAAATTGAGCTAATTGACGTCCAGTAATATCCCAAATTCTTACCATTCCATCTTTGCCCATACTAGCCACCTGTTCCCCATCAGCACTAAAAGTCAAATTATTCACACTACCTATATTGCCCTTCAGATCAGCAATTTGATTCCCCGAAAAATCCCAAATTTTGACTACCCCATTGCTATCTCCCGTCACTATGTACTTTCCAGATGGACTAAAAGCCATACTCTCGACCCAACTTGAAAGAATTTTCAATTCTGACACAAGCTGAAAAGAACTATCCCAGATTTTGGCAATACCATCCTCTCCAGCAGTACCAATATATTGTCCGTCTGGACTAAAAACCACATCCAACACACGACCATTATGCCCTTTTGACTCAGCCAACTGTTGACCAGAATTATTCCAGATGCGGGCAACACCATCTTCTCCCACCGTTGCTAAACGTTGCCCATCTGGGCTAAAACCAATTTGCTTTGCTCTCCCCTTTTTACCTTTTAGCTCTATCAACTCTTCTCCTGAAATCTTCCAAATTCTCCCCTGACCACTATCTCCCGCAGTAGCTAGACGTTGACCATCAGGACTAAAACTCATATCTCCAAACATTCCCAGATATCCATTGAATTGAGCTAAAGGTTTTCCCGAAATATCCCAAATACGGGCAGTACCATCAACTGCTGCTGTTGCTAATTTCTGACTATTAGAACTAAAACTTACTGACCCAAAAATATCGGAGTTTCCCTTGAGTGTTGTCTCATAATTACCTTCTAGTTCCCAAATTCTACCCGTACCATCCTCTCCTAAAGTTAATAGTCGTTGTCCATCAGCGTTAAAGTTAACTTCCCAAACCCTGCCTTGATGTCCTCTAAGATTGGCTAACAAATTACCATTATTGTTCCAAATTTTCACACTGCCGTCACTACCTGCTGTAGCTAAACGTTCACCATCTGGACTAAAACTAACACTGGTGACAATTCCTTGATGTCCAGGAAGTTTTGATAATACTTGGCCTGAAGTATCCCAGATCGCGACTGATCCATCTTCTCCTGCTGTAGCCAAACTTTTGCCATCCGGACTAAAGCTAACATTCCAGATCCCGCCTTCACCTCCCTTAAGTTTGGTTAGTAGTTTACCGGAACTACGTCGCCAAACCCTAATTGTGCCATCCCATCCAGCAGTGGCTAAACGTTGACCATCTGTACTAAATATTACTTTTTCGACGCTACCTTTATGCCCCCTGAGTCTGGCCAACTGTCTTCCGGATCGATTCCAAATTCTCGCAGTCCCATCCCATCCAGCAGTAGCTATATATTTACCATCAGGGCTAAATGTGACATCTAAGATTCGACCTTGATGTTTTTTGAGAGTCGCTATTTTCTTGCCTGATATATTCCAAATTCTTGCAGTGCCATCTTCTCCTGCTGTAGCTATATATTTACCATCAGGACTGAAAGTAATTTGCCAAATTTGACCTTCATGGCCTTTTAGTTCTACTTGCTGCTTACCCAGAAAATCCCAGATTCTAACTGTACTATCATCTCCTGCTGTAGCTAGAATGTTTCCTTCTGGTGAAAATTTAATGTGAGAAACTTTGCCCTGATGTCCTCTTAATTGAGCTACAGACTGACCTGAGTATTTGAGGATTTTGGCTGTACCATCATTGTTAACTGTGGCGAGTAGTTGGCCATCAGGACTCATGGTAATTTTTTTGACGTTGGGAATTTGATTTTTCTCGTGAATATTGTTGAGTATTTGTTGTAAGGCAAATATGGGACTTGTAGCTGGATAATATTGAAGTGGGCGATCGCCTCCAACTAATTCTTTTAGTTCTTTTCCAACTTGCATTGCTGATAGTAATGCTTCTATTTCTGCAATTTCAAATTTTCTTAAAGCACTAATTCCTTTGTGTTCTAGTTTTGTACCTTCTTGTGCTTCTTGAAGTTCATACTGTGCTTTTTCTAGTTGATATTCTGTTCTTTGAAGTTGGTTTTGTGTATCTTTAAAAAGTTTACTTGCCCAACCAACTACTGTCATTGCTGTTATTGATACTATAACTAAACCCGCCGCTCCTAGTTTGAGTTTATTCTGCTGATTTGAAGATGTTTTGACTTTTTTCCGAATTATCTGTTTTTTCTGAACTTTGTTATTAACTTTTTTTGCTGGTTTATCTGCTTGTTTCTGTTGTGACTGAAGTTGAATATTGTTGGAATTATTTTGAATTTTATTTGCTGCTATTTCCCCTAATTCCTGTTGTGGCTGAACCTGAATTTCATTGGAATTATTATTTTTATTATCTTTTTCTTTTGGGTTTAATACCCCTCCGTCTATAGTGTGTTTAAAATTGGATGAGGACTCAAATTCCAACCACTTTTTCTTCCTTCCTTCTTCCTTCTTCCTTCTTCCTTCTTCCCTGTGATCCAGATTTTTTTGTACTGGTATTTCCTGTTGTTTCTGTTGTGGCTGAAGCGGAATATTATTGGGATTATTCTGATTTTTTTGTGCTGTTATTTCTCCTAATTCATGTTGTGGCTGAACCTGAATTTCATTTGAATTATTATTTTTATTATCTTTTTCTTTTGAGTTTAATACCCCGCCATCTACAGGGTGTTTAAAATTGGATAGGGACTCAAACCCCAACAACTTTTTCTTCCTTCCTTCTTCCTTCTTCCTTCTTCCTTCTTCGGTGTGATTCTGATTTTTTTGTACTGGTATATCCTCTGGCTTAATCAAGCCATTATTATTTATTTGATTAGTTTCTTTAACTTCAATATTAGAGAAATCAGGTATCATTAGAGATATTTTTTCCCGGTCATTTAATTCTAATATTTGAGGATTAGTTTGAGGAGCAGAATTAGTTACTGTTGGTAAATATTGTTGTACCCATTCTTGATTAAAAATTTCTGCATATATCGGACTGTATACTTCTAAAAAACCATTATTGATTTTCGCTACACCAGACCTCAATAATTCTTTAATTTCCCATCTATTATTAGCGATCGCATCATTTTTAAATTTTTGATTATCTTGACCAGGCGGTCTTAATCTACCATGTTTTAATATTTGTTGATATATTTCTAAATGACTGGTAGATTTCTGTATATTCTTCAGCAAAAGATTTTGTACTTTATTGAAATGAATTGGCTAGTCTTGTGAATCCCAGTTTTCTATAACACAAATTTTTACTAAATCTTCTATTAAAGCTATCTCATTATAATTTTCTTCTCCTCTTCTTTCTCCCAGATAGTCAATCGCTATTTGACACAGTTTTTGCGTTAAAAATGGTTGTCCACCCGACCAATATAATATTTTTTCTATAACTTGTAGTGGCTGTTTAACTATGCCTTTAAATGGCTGTACTAAATGAGCTACTTCTTCTTTTTTGAAACTATTAAGTTCAATAAATCTACATCTATCTATTAAATTATCGGGTATAGTTTTTCCTAACAAAGCAAATGTTAAGCGTTGAAATTTTGGATTATTTGTTCTTTCCTCAAGACAATAATCAATTAATACCCCTAAACTACTAAAGCCCGAATTAACAACACTATCATCATTAACTTCATCTATAAAAATTACTATCTTCTCATTTTGAGTATTAACTAACAATACCTCTTCAATAAAAATAAATAATCTTTCATCCGCAGGTAAATCTGCCATTTCTTCCCACCATAATTCCGGGAAATGCCGAGGAAATAAAAAAGTATTCTCTAAAGTCAAAATTATTTGCTCATACCATTCTTCTAGAGTCAAAAGTTTATTATTAACTCTAGTCATATCTAAAGCAATACAGATAATATTTTCTGCTTGCAACAGTTGTATTGTTCTAATTTTTAAACTTGATTTTCCCGTTTGTGGAGAACTTAATACATAACAATATTCACCTTTCTTCAAAGCATTAAATAACTCTTTATCTACCGAGCGTCTAACATAAGTGGGATGTTCTAATGCTAAATAATTACCTACTTGATAGCTATATTCTTGATTCTTCTGTATTTTCATATTTATCAAAATAATATCGGTCTAAAACCCCGCCTTGATTGGCAAAATATTTTTGGAGCGAAGCTCAAATCCCTGTTAAAAAAGTAACTTCTGACTTCTAACTTCTGACTTCGTTAACTTGACTATTCTCACTAGCAACTGTATCAGATATAAAGCTTTCAATTCAAATTAACTCAAAATTACATTTTTATTATTTTATTCAGTTTTGAAAAATGAATGCTTATAGAAATCAACATTTGGAGAACAAATTTTTCCCTAGTTTATCCTTAATTAATTATACTTATGATATATTTTGAAGGAATATTTATATTTTCTTTGCTTTTACCCTGTAGCTCGATCCAAAAATTCCAGCAATAGTAAAAGGTCATTTCACTAAGAAGGAAGAAGGAAAAAGTGGATGGAGACTCAAACCCCAAGCAATTGTAAACACCGCTCATGAGGTGCGGGATATTAAACCCAAAGGAAAAAGATAAAAAAATTTAATTTTTCACAGAATCAAAAAAACGAGATAATAAATAATTAGTATTACAATTTTATTTTAATTAGCTATAGGTTTAGGAACAATTTGGATAGCCATCAAAAATGTGGAAAATTTCATAAACTAGCTCATAAACTAGCTATAAGTACAACAGGTTTTATCTCTCTAATTTAGATATTTATCCTAACTCCAGACTGCCTACAAATATGGTTAGGAATTTTCCGACTAGCCATCTATATATAGGTGATTGAATGTATAGCAATAGCCAGAGCAGTTAGGACTTGCTAATTATGAATCTTAGACTAGGCAATGTTTTTCCCACTGTTCCCTGTTCCCTGTTCCCTATTCCCTGAGATAAACTAAAAAGCTAATAATTTTCAAAATATTCTCAGGATAGAAAAACCAAAAGATGAAAGTATTAATTGTGTATTGGCATCCTGAACCCCAGAGTTTTAACGGTGCAATGTTTCGTCAAGTTTGTGAAGTTTTAGTAGATGCAGGGAATGAGGTAAAAACTTCAGATTTACATGAAATGAATTTTAATCCTGTTTCCAGCAGACAAAATTTTAAAACTGTCAAAGATCCAAATTATCTCAAACTACAACTTGAAGAAAAATATGCCACTGAAATGAATAGTTTTGCCGAAGATATAGACTCAGAAATAGAGAAAATTGAGTGGTGTGACCTAATGATTTGGCAATTTCCGTTGTAGTGGTTTGGTTTACCCGCAGTTTTCAAAGGGTGGGTTGACCGTGTTTTTGCTATGGGGCGCGTTTATGGCGGCGGTCGAATATATGAAACAGGAGTTTTTCAGGGAAAACGGGCGTTATTGTCGTTGACCACAGGTGGTATGGAAGATATCTATATTAAGGGAGGTTTCAACGGCGATATTAATGGAATTCTACGACCTATTCATAGAGGAATGTTTCAGTTTGTTGATTTTGATGTATTGGCACCAAAAATTGTATATGCACCTGTTCGGATTACCGATGAGCAGAGAGTGAAAATATTGGAAAATTATGCTGCTCCTCTGAAGGAAATAAGTAAAGAATTTGGCATTGATGTTGGTATTTATTAATATACCGTAGGTTGGAAAAACGGCAGTAATACTCAACAAAAAAAACCACATTTGTTTCAGTTACTTTCCCTCAATTCAACCTACAGCTATAACTACAATAAATGTTTTTAGAAGGTCTAACAAAAGCTAGACGTTAAATGTTAGGTTTTGAGGTATAAAAAAGTTTTGACACTTCAATTATTAGACCTCTTAAGCAAATTGAAAATCAAATAAATGACAAGACAAAAATCATAAATTTTTCTTTGCCAGAAGTCTCAAAGTAACTTCTAACTACCTATCACCTAACACGAAAAAACCTCTCTCTAAAACTAGATTGCTTCTATATTACTTTCCCCAGTCCTAATTCTCACAATTCTATCTACTGGAGCAATGAAAATCTTACCGTCACCGATCTCACCAGTACGGGAGGCAGAAATAATTTTTTCAACAACCATATCCACCTGGTCTTCTTCAACTACAATTTCAACCTTGAGTTTCTGCAAAAACTCAACCGTATACTCAGAACCACGATACCTTTCAGTTTGACCCTTCTGACGCCCAAAACCTCTGACTTCAGAAACAGTCATACCCACGATACCAGCATTAACGAGAGCAATTTTAACCTCGTCCAGCTTAAAAGGCCGAATAATAGCTTCTACTTTTTTCAAGTTATTCACTCCTTACACTTAATTTTTAAGTTTACTCGTTTATCAGGATGACATCTTTTCAGATCGTCGCCAAGTGGGCCTTATCAGGAAAGGCAGAGGGCAGGAGGCAGAAGGCAGAAGGGAATTGTTCCTCCTGCCATCTGTCTGCCCGTGACCGAAGGGAACAAGGGTATAAAACCCCATCGTCACTCGCGTTGCCTACAAGCTTGTTGGGGTCAGAAACTCCATCCAATTGCTCCTCTCTTGGTCAGCATTCCCTTGCGTCTGACGCCGACGCGGGGTCTGACCGCTTCTGCCCTCTTCCCTCTGCCTTCATTTATTAAGAAAAATACATTTACTCAGCAGTTTTTTGAGTAGGCTTCTAAAATCTTAAAAATACCGAAAAAATTACTCTTGTTAGAAAATCTTAAAGTTTTTTATAAATTATGTAAAAAAAGACTTTTTATTACATCTCATTTTTGATTAAAATTATACTTTTAACTATACATAATAGTATCTAGAGAGGAATTGCCTGTGCAATTACAAACTAAAGTTACCCTAAAACGAGCAACGGGTGCTTTTGCACTAATGGATAGTCTCAAGCGTCATGGAGTCAAACACATATTTGGCTATCCCGGGGGTGCAATATTACCAATTTACGACGAACTCTACCGTTCAGAAGCAGCAGGAGACCTAGAGCATATTCTAGTCAGACACGAACAAGGAGCTGCTCATGCCGCCGATGGATATGCCCGTGCCACTGGTAAAGTAGGTGTATGCTTTGCTACATCAGGTCCCGGAGCCACAAATTTAGTAACAGGCATAGCTACTGCTCACATGGACTCAATTCCTATGGTAGTAGTTACAGGCCAAGTCGGCCGAAAAATGATTGGTACTGATGCCTTTCAAGAAACAGACATTTATGGCATTACTCTACCAGTTGTTAAACATTCTTATGTTGTCCGAGACCCAAGGGATATGGCCGGAATTATTGCTGAGGCATTCCATATTGCTAGTACAGGTCGTCCTGGCCCAGTCTTGATTGACATTCCCAAAGATGTAGGTTTGGAAGAATTTGACTATGAACCCGTAGAACCAGGTTCCATCAAACTACCTGGATACCGTCCTACTGTCAAAGGCAACCCCCGGCAAATTAACCAAGCAGTAAATTTGATGCTAGAGGCACGCCGTCCTTTACTATATATAGGTGGTGGTGCCATCTCCGCAGATGCTCATGCAGAAATTCAAGAATTAGCAGAACATTTTAATATTCCTGCAACTACTACTTTGATGGGTAAAGGTGCTTTTAACGAACATCATCCCCTATCAGTAGGAATGTTAGGAATGCATGGTACTGCCTATGCTAATTTTGCGGTGAGTGAGTGCGACTTATTAATTGCTGTTGGTTCCCGTTTTGATGACCGGGTAACTGGAAAGTTAGACGAATTTGCTTGTCATGCGAAAGTAATTCATATTGATATTGACCCGGCAGAAGTAGGTAAAAACCGGACTCCTGATGTTCCTATTGTTGGGGATGTACGCCAAGTTTTGATAGACTTGCTGCGTCGTTGTCGAGAAACAGGAGATTTAGTTAATCCCGATCAAACTCAGCCTTGGTTAGAAAAGATTAATCGCTGGAAACAAGATTATCCTTTAGTTGCCCCCCAACATTCAGATAGTATTTCACCCCAAGAGGTAATTAACGAAATCGGCAAAATGGCTCCAGATGCTTACTATACAACTGATGTTGGTCAGCATCAAATGTGGGCTGCTCAATTTCTGAAAAATGGGCCTCGGCAATGGATCTCTAGTGCAGGTTTGGGGACTATGGGTTATGGGATGCCTGCTGCTATGGGGGCAAAGGTGGCACTGCCAAACCGGGAGGTGATTTGTATTGCTGGTGATGCGAGTATTCAAATGAATATTCAGGAGTTGGGGACTCTGGCACAGTATGGCATTAATGTTAAAACTGTAATTATTAATAATGGCTGGCAGGGTATGGTGCGTCAATGGCAAGAGGCATTTTTTGGTGAGCGCTATTCTTCTTCTAATATGGAGGTGGGAATGCCTGATTTTGTGATGTTGGCTCAGGCTTATGGAATTAAAGGTATGATGATTTCTTGTCGGGAGGAGCTGAAAGAGGCGATCGCTCAAATGCTGGCTCACGATGGACCTGTATTGATGGATGTTCGTGTGACTAAGGATGAGAATTGTTATCCAATGATAGCGCCTGGTAAGAATAATGCTCAAATGGTTGGTTTACCTATTCGTAAGCAACTTGAACAAGCTGTGGAGTTCATTACTTGTAGTAATTGTGGGGCACAAAATAGTGTTACTCATAATTTCTGTCCTGAATGTGGCGTTAAATTGTAATTGAGAAGGAAGAGGGAAGAAGGAAGAAGGAAGAGGGAAGAGGGAAGAGGGAAGAGGGAAGAAGAAAAATATTGCTTTGTCTAACAAGGCTTACGCACCAAGCGCCATATCTAGTAGGGGCGAATGGCATTTGCTAAGGCAAAGCTCCGAATTGCGCCCCCTACTGGACTGACACACCTTAAATGGTGCATTAGGGAGTGGGGAAGTGGGGGAGTGGGGGAGTAGGGGAGTAGGGGAGATAAAGACACAAATCTATTGCACAGTTTTAGCTGTGTCAGTCTACTACAGATAGCTTTCAGCAGATTTTTTTTGAGATGCTCTGGTTTGCCTTTGGGTGGCATCTGGTTCTAAAAGTATTCCGGAATAGAAAAATCTCCCGAACA
This sequence comes from Okeania sp. SIO2B9, assembly GCF_010672505.1. Classification (NCBI taxonomy): domain Bacteria; kingdom Bacillati; phylum Cyanobacteriota; class Cyanophyceae; order Oscillatoriales; family Microcoleaceae; genus Okeania; species Okeania sp. SIO2B9. Next base: position 10,880 of record NZ_JAAHGK010000001.1, read on the forward strand.
ATTATTCCGACTTTATCTGTCTTGCCAAATTTTTCAGCAGATTTTTTTTGAGGGACTATGGTTTGCCTTTGGTTGGCATCTCGTTCCAAAAGTATTGCGGAACAAAAAAATTTCCCGAACAATTCTTCCGATTACTTCAGGAAGAAATAGGGAAGAGGGAAGAGGGAAGAGGGAAAATATTGCTTTGTCTGAGTTTTAAAAAGTATTTCGGAACAGAAAAATTTCCCGAACAATTATTCCGGCTTTATCTGTCTTGCCAAATTTTTCAGCAGATTTTTTTTGAGGGACTATGGTTTGTCTTTGGTTGGCATCTGGTTCTAAAAGTATTGCGGAACAAAAAAATCTCCCGAACAATTATTCCGACTTTATCTGTCTTGCCAAATTTTTCAGCAGATTTTTTTTGAGGCACTGTGGTTTGCCTTTGGGTAGCATCTCGTTCCAAAAGTATTCCGGAACAGAAAAATCTCCCGAACAATTATTCCGACTTTATCTGTCTTGCCAAATTTTTCAGCAGATTTTTTTTTGAGGCACTGTGGTTTGCCCTTGGGTAGCATCCCGTTCCAAAAGTATTCCGGAACAGAAAAATCTCCCGAACAATTCTTCCGACTACTTTCTCGGTCTTCCCACCCTCCCCACACTTCCCACATTTTGCTTTTTTCAGCAAACTCTAAATATTCTCTGCCAACTCAAATCCTCGTTACAAAAATAACTTCTGACTTCTGACTTCTGACTTCTGACTTCGTTACCCTCCATCTCAATAAATTTTTCCCAGACTTACCAATAATTTCACTATCTATTCCTAACGCCTTCCGGGGTGCAATAGTCGCCAAATAAATTCCCGTCTCAATATCACAAATTCCCCACTTCACCAAATTATTAACCCCAACTAATAAAGGTAAAGTTGTTCCTGATAAAGTTCCATCTTTTAATCTTGCCGTACCATTTTTAACTTCTATTTCTCTAGTATCCCAAGGATAAATTCCATCAGGTAATCCCAAGGGTGATAAAGCATCACTAACCAAAAATATTCCCTGTTGATATTGACTCGCTTTCAACAAAATTTCTATCATTGTTGAACAGACGTGCTGACCATCAGCAATTAAACCACACATAACATCCGAATTTGTAATTGCTGCCCCTAATAAACCTGGTTTTCGATGATGTAAACTCGGCATCGCATTAAAAGCATGAGTCACCATTGAAGCTCCAAGTTTAAAAGCTTTTTCTGCTTCATTTGCTGTGGCTTGAGAATGCCCTAAACTAACTGTAATTCCTAGATTTTTTAAATAGGGAATAACTGTTTCTGTGGAGTCTAATTCTGGAGCTAAAGTAATGATTTTAACTATCTCAGCATACTCTCCCAAAACTTCTTTGACATTTTTGAGCGTTAATGGTAGTAAATATTCTAATGGATGAGCGCCTCGCTTTTCTGGATTGAGAAAAGGACCTTCTAAATGAACACCCCAAATTTTTGCCATTTCTGGGTCTTGAGGTTGTGAGGCCAAATTGTGGAAGATTTGGAGCGATCGCTGAATATTATCTATAGAAGTTGTGACAATAGTGGGCAAAAAAGCATCTATTCCTTGTTGCCATAAATACTGACAAATCTCCTGTATTTTAGTAGTAGAATTTGCATCTACTTCCGGAAAAGCTAAACCTAAAGCACCATTAATTTGTAAATCAAACCCACCGAGAGAAACCCAATCTTGTTGAACATCAATAGTGGCAGATGAGGTATGTAAAAGTTCTTCTGTTTGAGGGATAATTTGTTTAATATTGCCAGTAGAGTCGATTAAAATCTGCTGTAGATTTTGATCACCAGGGACTTTAGCGTTAATAATTCTAGTAGTTAAATTCACGAGCTTAAGTAGGTAGTTCTAAATTAAATGTTCAAAAAAGTTTAGGGGCGGGTTTAACCAAAAGCTTTGACTTCAGTACGGTCGAGTTCTAAAAACCCGCCCTTTAATATTACGTTTATTTATGCTCACCTACTTAAGTTAAAATTTCAAGAAAAATTAGAGTTAGGAAAATATTAGAATCTGTGTTAAACTAGGTGGCAATTTAATAAGATATTTTTGATGAAAAGAAGTGTAGAAAAATGCAGATAAATCAACTTAAATTTTGTACTCTAAGCACTCTACTTTTAAGTGTGACATTTGCTCAAAAAAGTCATGCTGCAACTATGATGCCTCCCATTTTATTTCAAGTGGAGCAGGTATCACAATGGTTCACTGGCTTATTTGATAATACTAAACAGGTTGCTGATAATCCTATGATTCCTCAGATTACAATGTCAAATTGTCCGGTTAAACTTATTGGCAGTGACCTGATGGAAAATACAGAAACTGTTTATTTAGAACAAACAACAGGAGGATTTCCTTTTCGGGTGCGCTTGTATTCTTTTTTTAGTAATAATGACTCTCAAGTTACTATTAGTATTAATCGTTTCCTCAACGAAACTTCTTTATTTGGTTTATGCGATCGCCCTGAATATGAATAGTTTATTAATGCTACAAATTTAGATGATTTTAACTGTGAAGTCAACCTTTCTTTTGTTTCTAATACCTATGTAGGGACTAACGACCCTGAAGGTTGTTCAACGACTTTTCCTGGAGGTACAGTTGTTTCTGATATTGTTATTCAGCCTAATAGTATTGACTCTTTAGATAGTATTTTTGATGGTAATGGTAATCTGTTATTTGGCACACCTATAACCTTTAATCGCATTGAAGCAGTTCCTGAACCGTCGATATTATTCGGGTTATTTATATTAAGTAGTTTAGGATTAGGAAAAGCCTCTAAACATGATTAAAAAAATCTGGTTTCTGGGAATAACGATGAAAGAGTCAGGAGTCAGGAGTCAGGAGTTAGGAGTTAGGAGTCAGGAGTCAGGAGGAAAGAAAGAAGAGGAGGAAAAGGAGAAAGTTTTTTGATCGCTAATTATCCGGACATGATTAGGACTTACGCAGATATGCTATATATAGCGCTCACAACTATTGGACAATAGTTATCATACTCTATACATAGTGCCTTTGCGTAAGTCCTGATGATATTATAAAAATTTTCTTTTCACAAAGGTAGACTACAAAACTTTTGCCCTCTGCCCTCTGCCTTCTGCCTTTAAGCTAAAATCTCTGTATTTTTAATGAAAACTCCTATAAATATGAACCCAATCATCGGAATTATTATGGGCAGTGACTCAGACTTGCCCACAATGAAAGAAGCGATCGCTATCTGTGAAGAATTTGAAGTCCCCTCAGAAGTCGCCATTGTCTCTGCCCACCGCACGCCCCAGAGAATGTTTGAATATGCCCAAACTGCCCATCAAAGAGGATTAAAAGTCATAATTGCCGGAGCGGGTGGTGCAGCACATTTACCAGGGATGGTCGCATCTTTAACGCCACTACCGGTAATTGGTGTCCCTGTACAAACCAGAACATTACAAGGTATAGACTCCCTATACTCTATAGTACAAATGCCAAGAGGAATACCAGTAGCCACAGTAGCGATCGGCAATGCTAAAAATGCTGGTTTATTAGCAATTCAAATATTAGCATCCCACCAACCAGAATTATTAGAACGAGTCCAAAAATATCGTCAGACCCTAGCTGAATCAGTAATGGACAAACAAACTAAATTAGAGGAAATGGGGTACCAGGAATATTTAACACAAATTTAATTAAATTGCAAACATTTGAGAGCAAAAATCTGACAAATAATTGGTATTGTTACAGGCAGAGACTTTTGTGAAAAGACTCAAACAGCTATTGCTACTAAATCAAATAAAAGTAGCAAGAGATACAGAAAATCTATACAAGAATTGATGCGCTATTTTCACTTGTAAACTATTAATTAGTTCTCACAATGAAATCTAAAGTAAAGTTCAAGAACAATAGAACAAAAAAGAAACAGTTATTATCAGCAAGATATAGCAGTTTCTTAGAACCGACAGCACTGATAAACAGGTTAGATCGGACAAGATGGTTTTCCCCTGCGACATTAGCCTGCATACCCCTAGTATTCATAATTATTGCGTTATGGGCAGGAGCTGCCACAGCTCAAGACCAAGAATTAACCCCAGAGTATGTCAAAGGGGTATTAGACTCAATATGGATTTTGGTAGCTTCAATATTTGTGATTTTTATGAATGCTGGTTTCGGAATGTTAGAAACAGGTTTTTGTCGTCATAAAAATGCAGTTAATATTTTAGCAAAAAACCTAATTGTATTTGCCTTAGCTACATTAGTTTATTGGTCTATAGGATTTTCCATAATGTTTGCTGGGGACCATCCCTTCATTGGTGGGGGTGGTTTTTTCCTAACTGGGGAAGCTACTAGCTACGGACTAGACCCATTTCCTTCTGGTTTACCATTGCCTGTATTTTTTCTATTCCAAGCAGCTTTTGCCGCTACGGCAGCCACCATTGTTTCTGGCGCTGTAGCTGAAAGGATTGAATTTAGTGCCTTTTTATTCTTTAGCTTGTTAATCACAGGTATTTCATACCCCATTACCGGACATTGGATCTGGGGTGGTGGTTGGCTAGCTGAAATGGGCTTCGGTGATTTTGCCGGTTCAACAGCAGTCCACTCAGTGGGTGGTTGGGCAGCACTGGTCGGAGCATATATTTTAGGGCCAAGAATGGGCAAATATGATGAGGATGACCAACCGAGAGCTATTCCTGGTCATAATATGGGTTTTGCTACCTTGGGCTGTTTAATTCTGTGGATCGGCTGGTTTGGCTTTAACCCTGGTTCAGAACTAGCAGCAAACGAAAATGTGGCCTATATCGCCGTAACTACAAATTTAGCAGCAGCAGCAGGGGGAGCTACCGCAACTATTACATCTTGGTTGAAAGATGGTAAGCCAGACCTTTCAATGATTATTAACGGCGTTTTAGCTGGACTGGTAGGTATTACAGCAGGTTGTAATGGCGTATCTTATTTAGAGGCAGTAATTATCGGTGCTGTTGCTGGCATCATTGTTGTGTTTTCTGTACCTTTGTTTGACCAGTTGAAAGTTGATGACCCAGTAGGTGCCACATCAGTTCACTTAGTCTGTGGAATCTGGGGTACTTTAGCTGTTGGTATTTTCGTTGAAGATGCTAATATTTTGACTCAGGCCATAGGTATTATCTCTGTAGGATTGTTTACAGTGATTATGAGTACTATCTTCTGGCTGGCTTTGAAAGCTACTACAGGTATTCGTGTCCATGGAGAACAAGAATTTGAAGGCTTGGATATTGCTGAACATGGTATGGAAGCTTATACAGGGTTTATGAAGGAACCTGATGCCCTTGGTACTGGCATAGTGCAAAAACACTAATGGGAAAATTCTAGGTAAAATAGCCATAGCCATAAATCAGTTACTTCAGTATCGGAGACTAATTTAATTCAGCTACGGTGTTTACTTTATCTAAAAATGTTCCAACTTGGGCTTGGTGTTCTTTAGCTGCTAACGGGCTACTGTTATTAACAGTGGCCACTTTAGTTATGAATGACTACAAATTGTCAGAAGAGCCTCAAGCAAATGCTACAATCAACTATGCTACTGATAGGATTAGAACTAATAGACCAAGTCCACTATTTGGGGAAGCGAGGAAAGAGCTTCTGGCTATTGGCAGAAACCATAAATGGACTTATGCACAATGGGTAGAACAGTTACAGCGAGAGGCGATCGCTGCAGCTAAAAATCGTCCTGATCGTCTAACTGTTATGGTGGGAGATTCTTTGAGTCTTTGGTTTCCATCGCAACTTCTCCCTAGAGATAGAACCTGGTTAAATCAAGGAATTTCTGGAGAAACTTCGTCTGGCCTATTGAAGCGACTTTATTTATTTGATAGTACGAGGCCAGAAACAATTTTTGTGATGATTGGTATTAATGATTTAATTCATGGAGAAAGCGATTGGGCGATTTTAGCAAATCAAAGAAGAATTATTAACGAATTACGATACATTCATCCTGGGAGTCAAATAGTTATCCAATCTATTTTACCCCATAGTGGAGAGGCGGCTATCTGGGAAGGTCGCGATTATCTTTTACAACTACCTAATAGTCGCATCAGAAGAATAAATCGTAGCCTAAAAGCGTTAGCTGATGATGAAGGAGCATTTTTTTTAAATCTTCACCCACTATTTACAGACTCTCAAGGTTTTCTCCGAGGGGATCTTAGTACCGATGGTCTGCATCTAAATGATAATGGTTATCAAATTTGGAGTACGGCGATCCAAATGTATAGCAAAATGAGATTAGAAGAACCCCAGTAATATCAAATCCGGTTGAATACTTATCATATATTTGGGGGTGGGGATATGGGGACCAACCCCTAATATCATGTTCGGTTGAATACTTATAAATGACTGTTGTGAGGAGTCAGGAGTCTGGAGGACCGAGTCAGGAGGAAATATTGGAGAAAAAGAACAAATATTCGAGAATAGTATTGATAATTTAAGTATTTGTTTGGTACTGTTGATACCCGGAGTCCTTCAATTTTATCATTTTCTTTGTGGGTTTAATACCCCACCGTCTACAAGGTGTTCAAAATTACTTGGGGTTAGAATCCCCATGTAATTTTCCTCCTGTCTCCTGTCTCCTGTCTCCTGTCTCCTTCTTCAATATAACTGACCCGTCCGAACATGATATAACCCCTCCCAGGATGGGAATATGGGGTTAGGGGGAGATTTAATATTGAAGTGTGGATAGAATTATAAACATATACTGTATAACCGGATTCTATGTAATACCATTTCTCAAAAACTTTTCTACATTTTATTGAGTGGGGGAGTAGGGACGTTGCATGCAACGTTCCTACAGAGTAAACATAAAAATAATTAATATTAACTGAGCTGCTAATTAGCAAAAATGGATTTTGTCTGTATTAATTATTTAATAACTGAAGTTTTACTTAAGTAAAGCATTACTTTTGAGAGTTGGTATAAGTAATTTCAGTTATCAGTTATAAGTTATCAGTAAATCTAGCTGAAATAAGAGGCTTGAAATCTGAAATATTCTTTCTCTTGGTCGATTGGATATGGCGTTAGCGGAGTGGCTCTGCAAGAGCAGGTTTCCTAGCCATCCCACCCTACAGGAAGCTCCGAATATCGACCGCTTTTTATACCCTTAAAAGGGGAGATTTTAGGCCATAAATTTTAGGTAAAGAGTTTTTCTATAACATAAGCCTTTTTATGCAAAACTCCATAATTTTAGTTCTCAAAGTGCTTGAATAACTTTCCACTTTTTATATCAAAACACAAATTACCCCCTAAAATGGGGAAGCTTTAAACTGAATTTTTCGGTAACTATTTTTTTTGAATTTGATAGAAATAATTAGCGGTTCACCAGTTTTTGTAATACTTGATTATACTCATATGTGGAATGTGGAATATTCAGAAAATCATACCAATTTTATTTCAGGTATTAGGTAGTTATAAAATCTCCTAAACTAGGAACATATTATATTTATTTCTGCCCATCGACTTACCAGTTTATGTGTAATTTATACCATGTCTGCTTAATTAGAGATCAAAACATTTTTTTCTCTATCATTCCTGCTTCCTCTTTCCTAGTTCTTGCTCCCTACCCGTAACGCTATAAGTACTAATTGCTATAAGATAAAAGAGATTTATCAAGGGTTGAAAATAATCATGGATACAAAAGCTTTTACCAGAGCACTAAAAAAATCTGAGAATTATAACCGCAAAGGGTTTGGTCATGGGGAAGAAGTTGCCACAGTTATGCAGTCTGTTTATCAAAGTAACTTAATCCAACAAATTAGAGATAATGATTATACCCTACAAAAAGGGGATGTTACTATCAAACTCGCAAAAGCTTTTGGTTTTTGTTGGGGTGTTGAAAGGTCAGTAGCAATAGCTTATGAAACTCGTCAACATTTTCCTAACCAACAAATTTGGATTACTTATGAACTAATTCATAATCCTTCTGTTAATCAAGATATGAGGGATATGAAAGTTAAATTTATCCCTGTAATTGATGGTAAAAAAGATTTTTCTGTAGTTGGAGATAATGATGTTGTAATATTACCTGCTTTTGGTGCAAGTATTCAGGAAATGCAAATATTAAAGGAGAAAAATTGTCAAATTGTTGATACTACTTGCCCTTGGGTTTCTAAAGTTTGGAACAGTGTTGAAAAACACAAAAAGAAAAAATTTACTTCTATTATTCACGGTAAATATAGTCATGCAGAAACTATAGCTACTAGCTCTTTTGCTGATAAATATTTGATAGTTCTGAATAAATCGCAGGCAGAATATATCTGTAATTATATTCTTAATGGTGGCAACCGTGATGAATTTATAGATAAGTTTAAAAATGCTTATTCTGAAGGTTTCGATCCAGATTTAGATTTAGAACAAATTGGTATTGCTAATCAGACTACTATGCTGAAAAGTGAAACTGAGCAAATAGGAAAGTTGCTAGAACGAACAATGATGAAAAAGTACGGACCAGATAAATTAAATGAGCATTATCAAAATTTTAATACTATCTGCGATGCGACTCAAGAAAGACAAGATGCAATGGCAGGTTTATTTGATGAAAAGTTAGATTTAATGGTAGTAATAGGAGGCTTTAATTCTTCTAATACGACTCATTTACAGGAAATGGCAATAGAAAATGGCATTCCTTCCTATCATATTGATGGTGCTAACAGAATTTTATCTGGGAATAGAATTGAACATAAACCTTTAGGAAGTGAGGTAAAAATATCTGAAGGTTGGTTACCTGAAGGTGAGGTAGTTGTGGGTGTGACTTCTGGCGCTTCAACCCCAGATAAAGCTGTTGAAGATACTATTAATAAAATTTTGGCAATGAAGTTGGTTGCTGTGAATTGAATATTGGTTTGTTTTGATTGATAAAATTGAGGGGTAAACTTAATATCACAGTTTCACCCCTACTAGAAAACAATACTGTAGTTTTAATTGATTCTTTGGAGAGTTTTGTCGCTCTCTTACCGAAAAATTGTGGGTATGCGCCTCCCCTTTTAAGGGGATAATAAAGAAAAATTTTCATTATTAGTCAATCCTCTCCTTGAAAAGAAGAGGTAATAATTAATTATTAATTATTAATTATTAATTATTAATTGTTGAACTCAGAAATAGCGATCGCCTGTCCGTCTACTGGACTGAATTGTTAGAAAAAAAGAGAAGGTAGCTGCTATAAGTATACCTAATATTAAATCCGGTTAAACAGCCATAGAATGGTTAAGTTAGGAGTCCTCAGGAGACAACCCACCCCTCGCCCCTCCCCCTCCCAGGAGGGGAAAACAGGAGACAGAATTTTAGAAGAAAATTATAGCTGCCGTGATTGAGTCATCATCAGAGCAAGTATTTATGCGTAAATTTTTTCTTAGATGATGACAGTGATGGTACAACAGACCGCTATCTACCTTATGGCACTGGTGCAGGAGAAGACCAATATCTCTCAGGTGACTGGGATGGCGATGGTATAGATGAAATTGCCTTGCGACGTGGAAACGTAATGTTCTTAGATGATGACAGTGATGGTACAACAGACCGCTATCTACCTTATGGCACTGGTGCAGGAGAAGACCAATATCTCTCAGGTGACTGGGATGGCGATGGTATAGATGAAATTGCCTTGCGACGTGACGATAAATTCTTGATGAATTATGATACTGATGGCACACCAGATCGATATTTAGTTTATGGGTTAGGAAATGCGGAAGATGAATACTTGATAGGAGTTTTTTCAGACACTGTAGTGTAGTCTAATTTGATATAAAAAGGGATATCTTTTGACTTTAATTAAGCTCATGGATATCCCTTTTTAGCTGAAAACTATTGACCAATAGTTACCCGTATCTAATTTTCCAAAGATTTTAAGATAGACTTTAAAGTTTCTGAAAAAACTTGAGGAGAACATTCAGTTTCAACTCGCTTCATGGCATTTTTTCTAAGTTTATTCCACAAAGCTGAATCTTGATAAAGTTTGATACATTGTTGAGCAAAATCTACATTATTATCACCAACTAATAATTCTGTTTCATTTTTCCATCCTAACTGTTGAGCAATTAAAGATGTAGTCACAATAGGTAAACCATAAGCTGCTGCTTCATGTACTTTATGAGGAATTCCTGCTGCATATCGAGTGGGAGCTACAAATAATCTGGCCTGATTATAAAATGGTGTTAAATCATCTACTTTTCCTAATACTTTGATTGATGGGTTGTTTAAACTATTTACTTTTTGTTCAATTTCTTCTACAGTATTATTCCCAATAATTATCAATTCTACTGTTAAACCAAGTTGCTCTTGAATCATCGGAAATATTTCCGAAGTTAGCCATAAAATAGAATCAGCATTAGGAGATTTTTTTTCATATATTGAACCCACAAACAGTAAATTTTCTCTTTCTGCAAAAGTTTTAGGAGTAGGATTAATTGATAGAGAATGACCTAATAAACTGACATTAGTATAACCTTGTGAAAGAAATTGTTGTTGTTCTTGGGAGGAAACAGTAATAATATGATGGCTATTTTTAGCTAGCTTAATTTCTTCTTTAATGGCTGTTTGACGTTCTATTTCAGTAAAAGTAATTTGATTTAAACGTTTATATTCATAGTCTCGAATACTAAATATTGCTTCAGCATCATAAATAATTTTGGCTGATTTGAGAATATTTTCTTTAGCTAAAATAGAGTTTAAATGTTTAATATTATGGGGACGACTAATCAAAACTAAATCATAATATCCTTTGCGTTCTTTTAAAAAATCTTCTAACATAATTAACCCATATCCCCGCATAACTTCAACAGTTTGGGGAATATTACAATAAATAGTTGACCAATCTTCGAGATGACTGAGGTCTCCTGGATAAAGGGTGACAAAATAGCCTAATTTAACAAGACTACAGAGAATAGAATGACTGCGGGTATAACCCGAACCTAACCAAGGATGAGGAATTCTATCATCAATAAATAATATGTGTTTTGGTTTTTCTCTAGCTTGAGTTCGAGCAAATATTAAATTCTTCAGTTCAGTAGAATATTGAGACGAAAACCAGTCTTTGTGTTTTTGTTGAAATATCTTTTGATTTTTTTCCATCAGAGCGATCGCCTGTTTGCTGGAACCTGTATTACTGGAACTAGCAAACTCATAATGGAGAATATTTACATTGGGGTCGTAAATAATTTTTTTCCCTAATTTTTGCAGTCGCACACAATAGTCAGTTTCCTCAAAATAAGCTGGTTGATAATCTTCATCAAATCCTCCTAATTGTAAAAATAAATCCCGTCGAGTTAAGAGAAAAGCTGCGGAACAATAATCAACAGTACGTTTAAATTGATATTCTGGTGCAGTGGGTGAGTTTCCGCGTCCATATCCTAAGCAAGTACCATCTTGCCAAATGATACTTCCCGCTTCTTGGAGAGTACCATCGGGAAGGATTAGTTTTCCACCGACTGCACCAATATCATCTGAAGATTTTATGGTTTCGAGAGCGGAGGGGATACTATTGCCGAGAATTTGAGCATCATTATTTAAAAATAGGAGATAGTTTCCTTGGGCAATTTTGCTGCCTTGGTTACATCCCAGGAGATAGTGCAGATTTTGATGATTGAGGATAATTTTTGCCCCGTTTATCTGTTGTAGCAGTTGACGGGTGGTATCAGTGGAGTTGTTATCGACTAATATTAGTTCAAAAGATTTAAAGGAGTTTCTCAGAAGGGAGTATAAGCAGCTTAAAGTTATTTCTGCTCGGTTATAAAGAACAATAATGATGCTAATTTCTGGATTTTCAATTTTAGGGAAATTTAGTTGAGAGTTGGTATTGAGGAAGCTATCAAGGGTGATTTGATTAAGAGTATCAAGAGTTTGTTTTGCTTGGTCTAGTTGAGGAGTTTGGGGAAGAGACGGGGTTAGGGAACTTAAGGAATTTTGAGTAGATGGAAAACTCTCTGCTAAGGGATGGTTGGGTTGCAGTTGGAGAACTTTTTGATAGGCAAGTTGAGAGCGGTCAAATAATCCTTTTTTGGCAAACGCTTTTCCTAACCCCAAGTAAATTTCGGCATCATTGGGAGAAATTTCTAATGCTTGATAATAGGTTTGTAGATCGTCTGGGTTTTGTTGAATTTTCTGTTTGTAATAGTTAAGCAGATTAGTTTTTTCTGCTTTTGCTTGTTGTTGTAGAGCATCCCCGATTTTTTGATGTATTCCTGGGAAGTTGGGGTTGAGTTCGAGAGTGCGTTGGTAAGAGGCGATCGCTTCTGACCATCGTTTAACTTGGGTTAGTGATTCTCCTAACTCGTAATAAGATTGGTCATTAGGATTTTGTTGAACAATTTGATATAGTTCAATAATGTATTCTCCAACTTTTTCATCTTTGTAAAATGAAGAACTCATTTTCTTTTGTAATAAGTAAGTTTTGTATTAACTCTATATTTTTATAGGATAATAACTACCTTTTGACGTGATTAATGTGGAGGAAAAAATTTTTTATACAGTAAATTGTCCAATTCACAAAATTGTTCTATTTGTTGAATAACATTTTTATCTGCTCCTAACTCTTTCAATTTTTCTAATCTATCTTTAGCTTCTATAGTTTTATTCTGATTAACTAGGTAATTTTGAGAATTAAAACTTTTTGTAGACGTAATTTCTGATAAATCCTTTTTAAGTCTAGCTTGCCAATCATTAATATTATATACTTTATCTAAAGTAGACATATTTTCTAACGCTAATTTAAGAATATCTTCTGTATCTTTCAATATCTTATCTTTGCTAAGATTTTTTAATTTAGACCGCCCATTATAACTTCTACCTGCAAAATAATAAGTATAAAAGTTATCACAATGATCGTCTATAAAATTTCTAATAGATGTTTTTTGATTTACAAAATAGTCATAAGGAGAAAGAACCAAAGCCGCTTTTAAACCTTGTTTGTCACTTGCTTCTAACTCTTCTTTACTAAGTTTATTTGCTTCTTTTCTGAGATAGAAATAAAAAGATAAGATACGATCGCAAGGTTCTCTTAAAACAGTAAAAGTAAACTTATGACCTGGTAAGCTATCAAAAATACACCAGTCAAAATGTCCTGAAAATACCTGGTACTTATCCATTTCTTGCTTTGAGTAAGACAATAATTGATTATTGTCCCTAGCAGGACAAACTTTGTCTTTTCCTAAAAAATCAATTAATAGTTGATGGACTGATTGACCAGCAGTTTTTGGTATATGTAAAAAAATTATTTTCATCTATTTAAAAGTCCCTAAAAAAACTTTATTGGGTCGGTATTGTTTTTGATACTTTTTTAACTCTTCTATTTTGTCAACTGCTTTATTAATATCTTGAAAATCAATTTTTCCCAACTGCCAAGGAGAAAACTTCCACCACTGTAAAGCTTCTAAACGAGGAATTAATTCTTCATCTACCCTATATTTTTTCACAACAGCAGGGTTACCAGCAACTACAGCATAAGCTGGAACATCTTTAACAACAACAGCTCTAGCGGCAACAATTGCACCATTACCTATAGTAACACCAGCACGAACATAGGCTCCATGACCTATCCAAACATCATTACCTATGTTAGTTATTTTAACTTTAGTTCCAGGAACTTTTCCAACAAAATGAGAAATATATTGATGATATGATGTTGACTCGTCAAAAGAATGACCTACATCAAACAATTTTTCTGGTAGATATTGGAAGGGACTTGTGCTTAACCATGTAGTGGGATGATCCTGTCTTCCTATTTGTACATCTTCACCTATGGATGTATATCTACCTATTCTAGTAGCAAAGGAAAAACCACTAACTTGATAACTAAAAGCACCTAAATCTAATGAGTATTCAATACTGGCAAACTTCACACTACAAGGAGGTTCAAACCAACAGGAATTTGGCAACAAAAAAGTATTTGGACGTAATATTTCTACTCCATATTCTCTAAGTTTAGTTTTTAACTCTTTGGTAATTTCAATTTTCATAAATATCTATTTTAGAACAAATAATAACTATTCAAGAATGACTGTGAATAATAGTTGCCAATATTAACAGTATCTTCTTGCTCACGACATTGACTAGCAAAACTATATAATGCCTCAACCAAAGAAGCAACATTAACATTTGGCTCAATTAAATAACCTACTCCTAGCTTGCGAACCCTTTCACCTACTGCTCCTATATCAAAAGCAAAAGGATATAAACCATTTTCTAATGCTTCACTAAGAGTATAGCAATAAGTTTCTGGCCATGTACTAAAGAAGGCAGCAAAATCTAATTTACTTTTACTAATTAACTCATTTAGTTCTTCTTGTTTATAAGAGCCATAAATAGTAACATTTGACAATTTTTCAAATAAATTATTCTTTGCAGTTGTACCAATGACAATAAATTCAATTTCCTTCTTGATTTTGGCAGCATAACTGGCACAATCATAAAGAGTATTTAGACCTTTTATTTCTGATATACCACCAATTAAACCTATCTTAATGCTAGATTCATCATCATTTTGAGAGTGTAGAGTAATAGTTTTTCTTACTTCAGGATGATATCTTAATGTAAACTCTAATTCAGGAAAATATTTGCTCATTCTTGTAGTCATATCTTGACTAGGTACAAAGATTTTTCTGGCTCCTTTTAAGAAATTTTCTGAGTTTGAACGCCAGATTTCCATACTGTCTATTTCTTCGTATAATTTTTGTAGACTGTTATGGGCACCATGCTCTTCAATACATAATTCACAA
>NZ_JAAHGK010000010.1:0-21066 GCF_010672505.1 Okeania sp. SIO2B9
GTTAAGTATTACTCAGGTTTTAGGAGATATTTGGTTAAGTAAAGCCATGAAACAATTTGGGGTAGTAAATCTAGTTAATTCTGAAAATTGGATACCATTAATATCTTATTTACTGACAAATTTTTGGATTTGGTTAGGAGTAATTTTTCTCATGCTTTCTCTGGGGTTATACCTCACTGTTATTTCTAAACTTGACCTGAGTTATGTACTATCAATACACTCTTCAACTTATTTATTAAATGCTTTATTTGCTTGGTTGATTTTAGGCGAAACAATTTCAAATATGCGGTGGATAGGAACTTTAATTATAACTATTGGTGTATTGATTGTGGGTTTAAGTAAAACTCTTTATGAAGACCGACGAAACCATAATTTTTATCTCCTCTTAATGGCATTATCTTTGAGTTTTTATCGGTCTAAAACTTGGTTGGCGATCGCGATTATTGCCTTGGCTGATTCAACAGGAGATTTGTATCTTGCCAGAGGAATGAAAGAAATCGAAGAAGTAAATTTACAATCAATGAAAAATCTCATTAAACAAGTAGGTATAATCCTCATAAATCCTTTAATTATTAGTGGAGTTTTTTGTCAAACAATTGCTTTTTTATCATTGATTTCGGTCTTAAGTTGGGCAGATGTTAGTTTTGTGCGACCTGCCACAGCTTTGACTTATGTTTGTAGTATTTTAGGAGCGAAAATTTGGTTAAAAGAAAAGGTTTCTCAAGGGAGGTTGATCGGAATTATTTTTATTGTAATTGGTCTGATAGTTAATCGATAAGGAAGAAGGAAGGAGGAAGAAGGAAGAAAGAAGAAGGATAAATATTGAAATTATATTACCGAATAATTAATAATTAATAATTAAATAATTCTGGTTTAAAGCCGACCCTTTTAAGGGGAAAAAAAG
The DNA here is from genome assembly GCF_010672505.1 of Okeania sp. SIO2B9. NCBI lineage: Bacteria > Bacillati > Cyanobacteriota > Cyanophyceae > Oscillatoriales > Microcoleaceae > Okeania > Okeania sp. SIO2B9. The sequence goes on from NZ_JAAHGK010000010.1 coordinate 905, forward strand.
CCGTCGTTAGCGGAGATTCCCGTAGGGTGGGATGGATGGGTTTCCTAACCATATCCAATCGACCAAGAGAAGAAATAATATTTCCTTATATTCAATTCCGTAACGGTTTTAACCAGAGGTAATTATCAATTATCAGTCAATGAAAGTAGATTCCAAGTATATAAAGTACAAATATTAACAATTAAATGAATGCAAGTGCGTGCATCTTGCCCGCTTCGGGGTGTACTTCACCAAGGTAGAATCCGCTGTAAATCCAGCTCACCCTGTGAGCAAACTGAAAGTATAGATAGAGAAAGAGATTTAATGAATTGCCGGAATATTATTCAACTACAAGAAAAAGGTGATTGAGAATGAGGGGATAATTTGGACTATATTTTGGGTTAAATTAGATAAATAGCGGAGATTTAATACTGATGAATAAACCAATAGCTCAAACCATTGCTTCTACATTTCATTTTTGGGAAAACCTAGATTCTGAAGCCAAAACAAACTTTCTTAACAAATGTCAACAAATCAGTTTGTCGCCCAGTCAATTTGTCTGTTTAGAGGGAGATATTTGTCATCATTTACCACTCATAATTTCTGGAAATGTTCGTGTTTACAAAATAGGAGAAAGTGGTAGAGAAATTACTCTTTATCATTTAGAAAAAGGTGATAGTTGTATTATGACAGCTTCTTGTATCATCAGTCAAAAAGTATTTCCAGCATTTGCCATTGCCGAGACGGAAATTGAAGCTTTGATTATTCCTGCAAATAGCCTCAAAAAATGGGTAAGGCACAACACCATTTGGCAAGAATATATCTTCGGAATACTTTCCCAACGATTAGCTAATGTAATTGAAATAATTGAAGAGGTTGCTTTTCGTCGCATGGATTCTCGAATTGCATCATATCTTTTACATAATGTCAATAGTAAGATACAAACTTTACAGATAACCCATGAAGCGATCGCTCAAGAATTAGGCAGTTCTAGAGAGGTAGTTAGTCGAATTCTCAAAACTTTTGAAAGACAAAAATTATTATCTCTTTCAAGAGGAAAGATTGAACTATATAACTGGGAAAAACTTGAGAAGATTGCCCAGTTAGGAAAATATTAATTAGGGCTTGCTGATTAAATATCAAAGCATTGAAATATAAAGACTTTAGCCTTTTTTCGGTCAAAAAAGGTGCGCCTGTTTCAGCTCTTCATGCTCAAAAAGGAGCGTATTTTAGGCGCATAGTTGGGCAGAACAATCTTGGGACAATTCTTACTCCTACCTCCTCGCTCATTCCCATTTCTCCTGTCTCCTGTCTCCTGTCTCCTACCCTCACCAATAAGACTTTTTCAGCAAACCCTAATTAGAAAATTTATCTTTTTCCTTATGGGTTTAATACCCCACCGTCTACACGGTGCAAATTTGGTAGGTGAATTGAGAATCCTCATCAACCCAAATCTTCTGACTCCTGATACTAAATCCGGTTATACAGCGATCGCACTTTCTACTTCCATTCAATGCAGACAGAAAATGCCGCAATATCCCCAGATAATTCTCACTCTCATTCTTCCTTTCTCCTGACTCCTGACTCCTTCTTCAATATGTGACTTTATCACAGAACAAATAGAGATAAATTGGCTATTGTTTTTCATAGATGACTAATTATTAGGAGGTCAAAATCACTATGGAAGAAAGTCTCCCTCTAGAATACCCTTCAATTTCTCGCCGACAATTACTTAACTTTCTAACTGGTGCAGTTGTCGCAACTACCGCCAGTACCGCACTCTATCCTGCAGCAAAATTTTTTGTCACCCCAGGAGAAAGTAACGAGGATGGTTCAATTATTGCCAGAGACCGCTTGGGATATCCCATTCCTGCCAGCCAGATTTTAGCACAACCAAAAGGAACTCGTGCTTTAGTCGCAGGAATAGCTGGAGAACCAACATATCTGGCGATCGCAGAAGATGGTAAGTTAGACACCATGGGAATTGTCGATAATTGTACCCATCTCGGTTGTACTTTTCCCTGGAATCCCAATGACAATCAATTTCAATGTCCCTGTCATGGGTCTCGTTATGCTGCTGATGGTTCTGTTGTAAGAGGTCCTGCTCCTCTTCCTCTGAAGCTAGTACAGGTCAAAGTACAAGAAGATGTCATCTGGATTTTTCCTTGGACAAAAAATGATCCCCGAACAGGAGAAAAACCTTGGTGGATTTAAGCATCAATAGACATCTCCAGAAAAGAGGCAGTAGGCAGCTTTGCTGTAGGCAGTAGGGAACCCACCCCTCGCCCCTCCCCCTCCCACGAGGGGAAAGAATTGATATATCTAGTGTGAGAATTGATTTGATTTTTTATTATAGGAGATGTCTAATTTACATTTACAGCGGTTTTCATTTCGGTAGACTACAGGGCGAATGGCCATTTGCTAACTCAAAGCTCCGCTATCGCCTCTACAGGGTTTTGATGTGGTTCATCAATCAGCAAAAGCGCTGTAGTAGATCAAAAACTCTTCTATAAACTTTAAATAGATTAGTTTTTTGTATTTTTTTAGGCTATATTTTGAAGTGTGATATCAAATCCGTTTAATTGGACATAAAAAAATTCTTAAATCGTCATAACTACGCTCATCAAAGTGATTCTCTCTCCTCCTGACTCCTGACTCCTCTTGACTTAACCAATCTATAACTGTTTCACCGGATTTGATATGAAATGTGGGCGATAGACTAACTTTGGTTGAAGGTGCGTTGCAACGCACCCTACAGGTATAATTCCTGTGTAAGTTCTGAATAATTAAAACCGCATAATCCAAGGCAACTCTTCCATCACTGCCCGCAGAGAATCTACATTACCTTTTCTTATTAAAGCTTTTGCCGTATCTAACAACTTACCTTTTTTGATTGACTGATAAGCATCCTGCATCGACACTGCAATATTTTGCATTAGACTCGAATCTCGATAACAATTAATCATACATTTTGTACAACCATCCCTTACCAACTTTGAACTATCAAACTCATAAATAGAACACATCGGTTCATGCCAAAAATGACAACGCCATAAGTTTAAATCCCAGTCCAGAAAAAAGAAGCGATAACCCGCCAAACAAGGATAACGCTGTTCCTCATCCTGGACAAACCTCTGCATTTCTTCCAGAGAAAGGGTCGGATTAACTACACGAAATTTCTTTTTCAGTTGCTTCACCTTTTCATAAGCTTGCCAGAGACTTTCATTTGTGTGAGTGACCAGACCAGCATCAGAAAATCCCAAAAAATTAGAATCAAGTTTAGTTAATGGATAAGAAAAAACCACTGACTCAAAACCAAGTGATGTCAGAAAATCAGGCAGTGCATCATAATCAACCAAATGACTCATGGTTACAGAAGCAGTCGAATACATACCAATATCTTTCAGCACTTGGTTAGCTTCTTTGATTTTATTGCATACACCAGGCAACCCACGATTTTTCTCGTGAATTTCTTCAGTTGCGGCATCAACTGATATGATTAAACTAGACAAACCTGCATCAGCTAATTCGTGAATTTTGCTCGGCGTTAACAACCCACCGTTTGTCACCACCATGCACTTGATACCCAATTCTGCTGCATGGTCAACGAATTTTATAAGATTGGGATTAAGAGTAGGTTCCCCACCTGTAAAAACTAGATATCTAATACCTTCTCGAAACAGGATATTAATTGAGTCTAATCCCTCATCGAGGCCGACAAACTGTGTTTGTTCTTTAGGAAAAGTATCCCGTGCAAAGTTGCAGAAACCACAATTAGCGTTACAAACATTGTTAATGGCAAATTGACAAAATCCTGGTCCTCCTGCCTGAAAAACTAGCTGTAAGGTATCTATAATGCTAGTTGTAGTTGACATACCACGATGTTTTTGGTTGGCGGTGAGTTTTGTACTGCTGTTCTCAGGTGTGTTGTGGATGTTTGTTTTCATAGTTATTGGTAGTTACTTTACTTTCTAGGGGTGGGAAAATGGGTAGAGGTTTGGTAACCAAGATCCTACAGGAGTCATACTAACTTAAACCATGAGCGATCATCCTGTAAACTAAACTAGAAACTTGTTATTGTTTTCAAATTGAAATAGTGGTGCTGAAATACCTATAAATGTTCCTTTTATCGTTGCTGCTAATGTGGGTTTATTTTCTCATCTCCGAGATTCAGGAATTGTACCAGATGTGTTTTTAAGCTTAAATATTATTGGCAGTGAAGAATGGTGGGAACGTAATGTTCGTTCTTATTTATTCTGGGAATTTGGTAAACCACCAGATGTAGTAATTGAAATTGTTTCTCCCGCTCCCGGCAATGAATTAGGAAGTAAATTAACAGACTATGCAGAGTTACGAATTCCTTATTATGTTGTCTACGATCCATTGCAAAAACTCAGCCAAACTGTACTGCAAGTATTTCAACTTTATGGTAGTTCTTATATTCCTAAAAATGATGCTTGGTTTGCAGATGTTAATTTGGGATTAACTCTTTGGAATGGTGTATTTGAAAATCTGAATGGTACTTGGTTGCGTTGGTGCGATGCCGATAGAAATGTGATTAAAACAGGAGATGAAATAGCAGCAGAAAAAAATGCTGAAATCTCTCAAAAGGATACTGAAATATCCCAAAAGAATGCTGAAATATCCCAAAAGGATACTGAAATATCCCAAAAAGACATTCAAATCAAACAGGCGTTATTATTGGCAATTGAAATGGGATTAAAACTCAAGTTTGGTGATGAATATGTGGAGATATTATCTGAGATTTCCAAAATAGACGATCTGAAATTGTTGGAGGCGTTAGCGGAGCTTTGCGTCAACAATCGCTTCTCAAATTCCTCAGATGTCCTCAACGGATGAATTGCGCAAACTATAGCGCTGCGCGCAGGCAACAGCTCATCTGGCAACAGCTCATCTGGCAATAGGGGGAATAAATTACCGATAATATAAGACTTTTGGGGTTGGTGATTAGGTAATGCCATTAAATATTTATGAACGGTACAATTTGGGGTTGGTGATTAGGTAATGCCATTAAATATTTATGAACGGTACAATTATAGTTTTTTTCATAGATATTTGAGACAAAAGCATTACGCATTCACCAATGCCAGACTTTTAGCTATTGGACACCTCCTGCAATTTGTAAATATGCCAGCCCACATTGCTATATATACTGAATAGCTCAAAAATCTGGTGCGAAACACACACTCTCATACCAGACCCGATAAATGTTTGCTGCAAATACACACCCGGTAGGGGCGAATGGCCATTCTCCACTACAAAGTTTTGGTTGTGACAATGTGGTTCAGAGATTGGAAAAAGCGCTATAAGTTAGGGCGTTGCTGAAGCACTTGTATGATATCGATCTTTAATTATTTAGGAGTCAACCCACCCCTAACCCCTCCCAAGAGGGGGAGTCAGGAGGACCGAGTCAGGAGGGAAGAAATAAGAAGAAAGAGTAGTAAGAGTAGTAGAAGAGAAACTTTTTTGTTCACTAATTATCCAGGCATGATTCATACCTCAAATAACCAACGCCTAAGTTAGAAAAAAAACGGAGAGGGTGGGATTCGAACCCACGGAGGTTTGACCCTCACTCGATTTCAAGTCGAGCGCATTCGACCACTCTGCCACCTCTCCATTAATAAGTCAAAAGTCAAAAGTCAAAAGTTAAAAGTTAAAAGTCATTTTTAATTTTTGTTCAGGAGTTAGAAATACTCTATAGCGCTACCCGCAAGTCAGAAGTAATCTCTGACTGAGTTTGAGCATTTAGGAATGTCCTAAGCTTTGATTCGACTGCTATAACTGTTTTGACATTTATATATTATAGCACTTGTGCAGGCTCAACAACAGATTTGAATTGGGAATATAAAATTTCTTCAGAAACTACTTTCAAATCATGGCCTACCCAAACCAAAGCAGCTTGAGATACAATACCTGCCTTCATAGATACAATTGAGAAATTCCGTTCTTTCTGGCCCTCATTTTCTATGATGCGTGGCACACTTGCTGCATTCAAATATAATGTCCCTTCGGTATCTACATCAACACGCTTACGCAACTTTTCCTGAATATGTCTCAATCTATGGTGCATGTGACCAAAAGTCACTAAGGAAATATTCTTGCCCAATTGCCGAGATTTTACAATGGCATCCCTAAAATCAGGGTCGCCGAAATCTCCACCTCTGGGTTGCCAGTCACGTCCCACTGGATCTTCGGGGGCATCTCCTAAACCAACAGGCCCATTATGGCCAAGAAAAATTATATTTTGACATACTGCATTCTCTACTGCCTTGACTATTAAATTAGTAGATTCCTCAAAACTATTAACTCCAAACCTTTGCTGATAAAAATCTTGATATTTCCATTCTGGACCTCCCCAACTAAAAGGACGAGTCCCAATAACTGTCAAGTCTAACTCTGGAAAATCTCGCTTTCCATAACCTACATGAGCTTCTCCAAATAAGTCTATTTGTTGTTGTACTCTGTCTTCTTGAGTTTGGTCATAAGGGCATTTTTTTCTGCCCCATTCTGTTGCGGTATACCAAGCATCGTGATTACCAAAAACTACTGCTTTAGGGATATCAATAGCAGCGATCGCTTGTACCACTTCTACTGCTTCATTACCAAAATCTCCCACAAATAGTACTAAGTCAACTCCTAGATATTTGAGGGCTATTTCATCTTCTGGTTCCCATTGATCGTGAACATCTCCAACAATGGCAATTTTACTCAACTTTTCTAGATTATCTGTCATTTTTGCTTTTTTTTGCCAATATTATTTTCTGTGAATTACTAGAAATATTTGGAATACTTAAGCATGAAAGAAATCTTAGAAGCTCATAAAGACCCACTACTAATTGGTGGTGAAGGTCATAAGGGTCTCTATGAAATCTTGACAACCTCCTGGCACGCTCAATTAGCCATTAACTTGGCAATGATGGGCTCTCTGAGCATCATTGTGGCGCATCACATGTATGCAATGCCACCTTATCCATATATTGCGACTGACTACCCAACTCAGTTATCCCTATTCACACACCATATGTGGATTGGCGGATTCTTGATTGTTGGAGCAGGAGCTCATGCAGCTATCTTCATGGTGCGGGATTACGATCCAGCAAAGAATGTTAACAATGTGTTAGATCGAGTCATTCGTCACCGCGATGCGATTATCTCCCACTTAAACTGGGTATGTATATTCTTGGGCTTCCATAGCTTTGGCTTGTACGTTCACAACGATACTATGCGTGCCTTTGGTCGTCCCCAGGATATGTTCTCTGATACTGGTATTCAACTACAGCCAATCTTTGCTCAGTGGGTACAAAATCTCCATACTTTGGCTCCTGGCAATACTGCTCCTAATGCTTTAGCATCTGTTAGTCCAGTCTTCGGCGGCGATATAGTAGCAGTAGGCGGCAAAGTAGCAATGATGCCAATGACATTGGGTACGGCGGACTTTATGGTTCACCATATCCATGCTTTTACCATCCACGTTACAGCTTTAATTCTTCTCAAAGGCGTACTGTATGCGCGTAACTCTCGTCTAATTCCTGATAAGAGTGAACTAGGCTTCCGATTCCCTTGCGACGGTCCTGGTCGTGGTGGTACTTGCCAAGTTTCTGGTTGGGACCATGTGTTCTTAGGTCTGTTCTGGATGTACAACTCTCTGTCAATTGTGATTTTCCACTTTAGCTGGAAGATGCAATCAGATGTTTGGGGAACAGTAGACCCAGATGGTACAGTATCTCATATCACTTACGGCAACTTTGCACAAAGTGCAATTACCATTAACGGTTGGTTGCGTGACTTCCTTTGGGCGCAAGCTTCTCAGGTACTCACATCCTACGGTTCAGCTCTGTCTGCCTACGGTTTGTTGTTCTTAGGGGCACACTTTGTTTGGGCATTTAGCTTAATGTTCTTGTTCAGTGGTCGTGGCTACTGGCAAGAGTTGATCGAGTCTATCGTTTGGGCTCATAATAAGTTAAAGGTTGCTCCAGCAATTCAGCCACGCGCTCTAAGCATCATTCAAGGTCGGGCAGTGGGGGTAGCTCACTATCTCCTGGGCGGAATTGTCACAACCTGGGCATTCTTCCTGGCTCGAATAATTTCAGTAGGATAAGAATGCAATAGCGTTTTAAGATTCTTGCTTGGGGATTGAATTATCCTCAATCCCCAATATCAATCTAAAGATTCTTCAGATACACGCGAGACATTAAATAAAATATTTATGGCCACAAAATTCCCAAAATTTAGCCAAGACCTGGCACAAGATCCAACCACCCGTAGGATATGGTACGGGATAGCTACAGCTCATGACTTTGAGACCCATGATGGTATGACTGAGGAAAATCTTTACCAAAAGATTTTTGCCTCCCACTTCGGCCATCTAGCAATCATTTTCCTCTGGACATCCGGTAGCTTATTCCACGTTGCCTGGCAAGGAAACTTTGAACAGTGGATTAAAGATCCTCTAAATATACGTCCAATCGCCCATGCGATTTGGGACCCTCAATTTGGTCAACCTGCAGTAGATGCTTTCACTCAAGCAGGTGCTTCTAACCCAGTAAACATAGCATACTCTGGTGTTTACCACTGGTGGTACACCATCGGCATGAGAACAAATGGAGACCTATATCAGGGTTCTATCTTCCTCCTGATCTTGGCATCCATCATGCTGTTCGCTGGTTGGTTACACCTCCAGCCCAAGTTCCGTCCTAGTCTCGCTTGGTTCAAAAATGCTGAGTCCCGCTTAAATCACCATTTAGCTGGTCTGTTCGGTGTTAGTTCCTTGGCTTGGACTGGTCACTTGGTTCACGTTGCAATTCCAGAATCTCGCGGACAGCACGTTGGTTGGGATAACTTCCTGACAACTATGCCTCACCCAGCAGGTTTAGCTCCCTTCTTCACAGGAAACTGGGGCGTTTATGCTCAGAATCCTGATACTGCTAGCCATGTGTTTGGTACTTCAGAAGGTGCAGGAACTGCAATTTTGACTTTCTTGGGTGGTTTCCATCCTCAAACTGAGTCCCTGTGGTTGACTGACATGGCTCATCACCACTTAGCGATCGCAGTATTATTCATCGTTGCTGGTCATATGTACCGGACTAACTTTGGTATTGGTCACAGCATCAAAGAAATGCTTGACTCCAAAGCTGGTTTGGTAGGTGGTAAGAGTGAAGGTCAATTCAACCTGCCTCACCAAGGGTTGTATGAAACTCTCAACAACTCTCTACACTTCCAGTTAGCTTTAGCATTAGCTTCTCTGGGTGTAATTACTTCCTTGGTAGCACAGCATATGTATGCTTTGCCTCCTTATGCTTTTATTGCCAGGGATTATACCACAATGGCAGCACTTTACACCCACCACCAGTATATTGCTGGTTTCATTATGGTAGGTGCATTTGCTCACGGTGCAATTTTCCTAGTACGAGATTACGATGCCGAGCAGAACAAAGGCAACGTGCTGGATCGTGTATTGCAGCACAAAGAGGCAATCATCTCTCACTTGAGCTGGGTCTCTCTATTCTTGGGCTTCCACACTCTCGGTCTTTATGTCCACAATGATGTAGTGGTTGCTTTTGGTACTCCTGAAAAGCAAATCTTGATCGAGCCTGTATTCGCTCAGTTCGTTCAAGCTGCTTCAGGGAAAGCTTTATACGGCATGGATGTGCTGTTGTCTAATTCAGACAGCATCGCAGCTACAGCTTGGCCTAACTACGGTAACGTTTGGCTACCAGGCTGGTTAGATGCTATTAACAGTGGTACTAACTCTCTATTCTTAACCATCGGTCCTGGCGATTTCTTGGTACACCATGCGATCGCTCTAGGTTTGCATACCACCACTTTGATTTTAGTCAAAGGTGCTTTGGATGCTCGTGGTTCTAAATTAATGCCAGACAAGAAAGACTTTGGTTACGCATTCCCTTGCGATGGCCCTGGTCGTGGTGGTACTTGCGATATCTCTGCTTGGGACTCCTTCTACCTCTCTATGTTCTGGATGTTAAACACCATTGCGTGGCTAACGTTCTACTGGCACTGGAAACACCTAGCTGTTTGGCAAGGTAACGTTGCTCAATTCAACGAATCTTCTACATACTTAATGGGTTGGTTCCGTGATTATCTGTGGTTGAACTCTTCCCAGTTAATTAACGGTTATAATCCTTATGAAACTAATAACCTGTCTGTTTGGGCTTGGATGTTCCTCTTCGGACACCTAGTTTGGGCAACTGGTTTCATGTTCCTCATCTCTTGGCGTGGTTACTGGCAAGAGCTAATTGAAACTATTGTTTGGGCACATGAGCGTACTCCTCTAGCTAACCTAGTTCGCTGGAAAGATAAGCCTGTTGCTCTTTCTATCGTTCAAGCTCGTGTGGTAGGTTTAGCTCACTTCACAGTAGGCTTTGTCCTCACCTACGCTGCCTTTGTGATAGCCTCTACTGCTGGTAAGTTTGGTTAATTTCTTGAGATTAGCAGCAAACCTAGTTTAGTAGGTTAATTAAATTCAACCTCCTGCCTTTGGTAGGGGGTTTTTTTTGTGGAAAATATTAGGACTGGGAGAATAGGGCACACAGGGATTTGGCCACGGATGTAAAGATTAACTGATGGGATGAGTTGATAGTCTTAGGTTTTACAGTTTAAGCCAGGGACAGCTATCAATCTTGCGATCGCCTTGCCAATATTTTGAATCTGTTCAATTTGTCCGGGAGTAGGTCCGAAACTAAGGCGGTTAATTAAGTATAAAATTTTTATACTCGTTCCTTGCGATCGCTGTTGACTTAATTAAATTCAAAAAAAATAAATGGTTAACAAACGCAAATCACTTCCACCTTCTCTAACAATAAAACTAGGAAAATGGGTTTGGACAAATCTCTGGCAAATAATGATGTCAAAACTTGCCCCACGCAATAATTCAGGAGAATATATTCGCCCTGCTAGTCTATTTAGAGAAACAGTAGGGATACAAGCAGAAAACAAATATCAACCAGCTACTAAACGCTATCGTCTATTTGTAGGGTTGGGTTGTCCCTGGGCACATCGAACTCTGGTGGTTCGATCGCTCAAAGGTTTGGAAGATGCTATTCCAGTAACTATTGTTTCTCCAGCAGGCGATCGAGGTATTTGGGTATTGGAAGAGGAACAGGAAGGATGTTTTACTCTACCGGAATTATATAATTTAGCACAGCCTGGTTATAATGGACGTGCCACTGTACCTGTGCTATGGGATGAGCAGACAAAAACTATTGTGAATAATGAGAGTGCAGATATTATTGTGATGCTCAATGCTGAATTTGATCGGTTTGCCAAAAATCCTCATCTTGACCTTTATCCAGAACAATTAAAAACCAAAATAGACGAGTGGAATGACAAAATTTACCACACAGTTAATAATGGAGTGTATCGTTGTGGGTTTGCCCAAACTCAGGAAGCTTATGAAAAAGCTTGTAAGGAACTATTTACTACTTTAGATGAAATTGACAATACACTTTCTGGCAGTAAGTATCTTTGTGGTGAGACAGTAACATTAACAGATGTACGTTTGTTTACTACATTATTCCGGTTTGATGTTGTTTATTATGGTCTATTTAAGTGTAACTTGCGGCGAATTCAGGACTATCAATATTTAAGTGCTTATCTACGAAATTTATATCAACTTCCTGGCATAGCAAATACTTGTAATTTAGAAGCAGTTAAACGAGATTATTATGGTAATCTTTTTCCTCTTAATCCTGGTGGGATTATTCCTCTAGGTCCAGATTTTAACAATTAATAATTAATAATTAATAATTAACAATTACCTCTCCTTCAAATTTTCCCCTGTTTACTTATCTCTGTAGGGACGTTGCATACAACGTCCCTACCTACTTCCCCTTCTGGGAGCAGGGCTGTTTCAAAGTATTGTAGATTAACGATGAGCGAGAGAACGGGAGATGAGGGAGTCTTGGAAGCTGTGAAATTTACCAAAATTTGCTGATTTTTCAGCCAATAAGCGTCCCTTTTGCTCTGACTAAAATGGTGAAAAGTCAACTTAATATCATAAATTAAAAGCCTCCATCCCCGTGTCTCCGTGTCACCGCGTCCCCGTGTCTATCGAGTTAGTCCATAGGGTGACTGTGGCCTTTGCTCAGAGAAGATTATTTCCTTATGCTAAGGTCTAATCGTGTTTACTTTTAAGTTTTTTAGTAAAGTAAGAAACGACTTTGAAATTCACTAGCAGGAGTCGAACTTTGCACAACGAAAGTCTGTCAGAAAATTTATCATTAGTCCAAGAAACTGTTGCGGATGACATTCCTGAAGCAGTACGAGACCCTCAAAAGGATGAAGAAATTATTCCAGCTCAGTCTCAAAGCAAAAAATGGATGTGGGGTTGGATAGGAATAGTTGTAGTTGTGGGAGCAGTTAGTCTGGGATTACAACTTCAATCTAATCTCAATCAAGTTAATGCTTCATCAACTCAAACTGAAGTTGATAATGCAAATACTGTAGCTACATCTTCTGTGAATGAAACTCCGATAAATGAACTAAAAAAAGATACTTTATTAGATTTTCCTTACTCGCAAGTATCAGAAATGGAATTAGAGTATATAACTTCTGATAGTGAGATTAGATTGCAAATAAATGCAGTGAAAAAATTTAAAAAAATGCTTTATGCTGCTAGAAATGATGGTATTAATTTAGTGGCTTTGAGAGGGTTTCAGTCTAAGTATGAATTAAAAGATTGGGCGAGCAATACTAATAATATTGAAGATAATTATACAAATAATGCCAATCAAATTTCACCTTTAAGTTATGGGGAATATGTAACAGGTTATGCTGTTGATATTGGAGATGGTAATGCACCAGCAACTAACCAAAATGTTGAATTTGAAAAGACAGCAGCTTTTCAATGGCTACAAAATTATGCTGCTTATTTTAGCTTTGAAATGATACCTGCTGATGATGAAAAAGATATTGGTTATGAACCTTGGCATTGGCGTTATGTAGGCGATCGCCATAGTCTAGAGACTTTTTATAAAAATCAACCTAATATAGTTTCTGAAGAGTCAGAATTAATTTTAGAAGATACTGAATTGATTGAAGAAGGAAGAAGCAAGAAGGAAGAAGAAATAGATGGAGACTCAAATATGAATCAATTGTAAAAACCGTTTATACGGCGGGGTATTAAACCCAAAAGAAAAAGATAACGAATAATTATTATTGTTTTGGTTGTTAAATACTTGGTAAACTGCTTTGCTAAAGTTAATTGTGAATAGGAGTCAGGGTCGTAGTTGAATAGGGGATGTACAGGAGCTAAAATGATTGAGAAAAATTGAAAATATCAGTTGCTTATCAAATATTGATAATTTAATTGAGTAATCATCAATGGATTGTATTTTTGCAGGGGATTTATCGAAATGGAAAAAATTAATAAAGTGGCAATTGTGGGTGGAACTCACGGTAATGAGTTTACAGGTATATATCTTGTTAAAAAGTTTGAAAAATTTCCTGACTTGATTAGTAGAACTAATTTTGAAACTCAAATATTATTTAACCTAATTCTTCATGGATAAAACGTTGTTGTGGTTGAAAACAAAGATTTCTCAAAGACCGACATTTTTCAGCTAGTATTTCATCATCAGTAACAATCATTCCTCCTTCACCAGTGGTAATGTGTTTATTAGGATAAAAACTAAAGGTACTCAATTCTCCAAAGCTACCACAAGGTTTACCAAAATAAGTTTGTCCGTGCATTTCTGCTGCATCTTCAAGAATTTTTAAACCATATTTTGCAGCTATTTCTAATACTGGATTCATATCTACTGGTAATCCATAAATATGAACCACCATAATAGCTTTAGTTTTCGGAGTAATTTTAGTTTCCAATTGCTTAATATCAATATTCCAAGTAGTAGAATCACAATCTACTACAACAGGAATTGCACCTGCTCTAACAATTGCTGCCGCACAAGAAATAATAGTAAAAGTAGGTAGAATAACCTCATCTCCTTCACCAATACCTAAAGCAGTAATTGCCGCATCAATTGCCATTGAACCATTACAAACAGCAATACCATATTTTCTACCTACACGATTCGCAAAAGCTTGTTCAAATTGTTTAACAAAAGAGCCTTCAGAAGAAATCCAACCAGTATCAATACATTCATTCAAATATTGCTTTTCTTTTCCCTTTAGTAAAGGCTCATTCACAGGAATAAATTCTGTCATTTTTCTTTACCTTACAATTTAAATTTATACGAAATCCGCTTTAATATAACTATATTAAAAATATTCAAAACATTTGTATAAAGCGGATTAAGTAATTTAGGCAATCAGTCTATAATCACCGGATTTTGGTATTATGCTAGAACTTGTTCTCGACTATTATCGCTTCGTTCAAAGCGGGTTTTATCAAGATTTCCTACATAAGGGCCTTGTTTTACTTCAATCATTTCTACTTCTTCTAACATCTTGAAGCCGTGTCCACCTTTGATTAGTAAAATAACGTCTCCTTTATTTAAAATGTGGCTTTCAAGATATTCCTGTTGGTCATTGTAAAAATCTACTAGTAATTTTCCTTCCTTGATTAGTAAAACTTCTTGAGTATAAAAAACTTCTCGCCTTACCATATTATGACGATGAGGTTGAATTTCTTTGCCTTGAGGGTGTCTCATGTAAGCTAGCTGTTGAGAATAGCTATCTGGGGTGAAAAAATGAATTCCAGGCTCTCTAAAATCAGCCGGAATAATCATCGCTAATACTTCATTGTGATACATGATTTGTTTAATCATAAGTAAATATCCTGATCATGTAATTTTATGATTTTGTGAGGCCTCAATAAACTTGATATATACATAGGACTTACACAGTACAAGGTATTTCCCTCCAAAGTGACCAACAGGGTTTGTGGAGCAGTCCGCAACGGACAGCAATCTCAAATCCTAGTTTTTCCTACCTGACGCGTAAGTCTTGTATAAATTAGTTTGGCTTCCTCATTAATAATACCACAAAAATTCTAGCCTAATCGTTCATTTTTCTGCTCACCTATCCGTTCATTTACTTATTCAAAATGTTCACTTACCTGTTCAAAATGTTCATTACCTGTTCAAAATCAAAAAATAGGCTCAAGACATTGCGGAGTACATATGAGTTAGTCCCAGTCCAGGTCTAAGTCTAAATCCAAATAAAGAGTAAACAAGTTGTCCGAATATGATGCTTCCTTGTTTGCCCAGCATTGTGTAAGAAAGTAAACAGGGAGTTTGACTTTTTTCTCAAGTCAAGTTGCGATCGCTCCTTTCTTTCTCTTCATCTTTAGCTGTGGTGAAATTTACTATTTATAGTCAGGAAAAGACAACAGTGAGAAAAATATTTCCCTCTATATCCTCAGCATCTTTACTCAATCTCCCCATCTCCCCATCCCCCCACACTCTATCTACCATTACTATGCACCACAACCAAATTATGTATCGGGCCATTTTTTTTTGCCTCTAGTCTCTCCCTTTCAGTAGACTGAGGATATACAGATGGAGAAAGTCCTATGAAAAAATCATCAAAATCTAAAGGTCGTCTAGTTTGGAATCATTCTACTCATATTGAAGGGTTGATTCCTATTTTAGAGAAATTAACTCAACGTCAGGGTATTGAAACTGTTACTCCAGGAGTTATCAGCAGGTCCAAAAGTCATATTCCCCACATGAAGTTAAAAGTTTCAGTGCCTATTAGAGGTGGTTTTAAACTTATTGCTAGACAAGGAAAAACTGTTCAAGAAGTGTTTATGTTAACTAGCTTAACTCAAGAAGATTTAGAGGAGGCGATCGCTTATGTCTTAACTAAATAGAGTTTGCTTTTCAGTAGTGGGGGAGCGGGGGAGTGTGGGAAGTGTGGGAAGTGTGGGAAGTGTGGGAAGTGTGGGAAGTGTGGGAAGTGTGGGAAGTGTGGGAAGTGTGGGAAGTGTGGGAAGTGTGGGAAGTGTGGGAAGTGTGGGAAGTGTGGGAAGTGTTCACCGATGCGGGGTCGCACCAATGTTACCTGTTCCCTACTACATAAAGATTAAATCCTATAGCGCAAGGCAACAGGCAATAGGGGAATACAAAAGGGTTTCAGCTTCTATTCATGTCAAACACCTTAATGCGTAGCGCTATAGTCTCAATCTTTATCTATCCAAATGCCATAATTTTATTTTTAAACCGTCACGGGGATTAGGTGTTGGTACTGCAACTAGACTTAAATCTTGTTCTGGTAGAAGCTCCCATTCATAACTTCGTAACAACTTGGCGGCAAAAATCTTCATTTCTAAGCGAGCAAATTCTTTACCTAAACATTCGCGCATCCCACCGCCAAAGGGAATATAACCAAATATTTTTTGTTTATCTACAGCATTTTCTGGGGCAAAACGGTCGGGGTCAAAATTTTTATGTTCTGGATAGAGAGTTTCATCCTGTTGAGTCTTACCAATTTGATACTGAATTAACCAACCTTTTGGAATAGAATATCCACCAAATTCACAGTCTTGAATTACTTGTCGGAACCCACCCCCCACAGGTGGAATTAATCTCAATACTTCCTTGAGAACTTGTTCTAGATAGGTCATTTGTTTCAGACTTTCTGTAGTTAGGGGTTCAGTGGGAGAAAATTGTTTTTGTTCTTCACGAGCGCGAGTAAGTACATTTGGGTTTTGAGTTACTAATAGACAGAAAGAAGCGATCGCTGAAGTTAATGTCTCGTGGCCAGCAAATAGCAATAATAATATTTGGTCTTTGAGTTCATCCAAAGGTAAACTATTTCCATCTTCATCCCGCGCTTGCAAGAGTATTCCCAAGGCATCCTCACCCAAATTTTGTTGTTGCTGTCGTTGCAAAACAATAATAGTGCGTTAATTTTTGGTTGTGGCAAGACAAGGATGACAAGGATGACAAGGAGGACAAGGATGACAAGGAGGACAAGGATGACAAGGAGGACAAGGAGGACAAGGAAGACAAGGAAGACAAGGGAGAAAAATCTATTGCAACATTTAAGATGAAACAGTCCACTACCAATAGCTTCTTCCTTCTTATATCATGTCCGCTGGTATCGTTTGTGTAAATCCAAGGGTGAATATCTACAGGAAATTTAGGTTTTTTCAAGCTTTTAAGCCTTCTTCCTTCTTCCCTCTTCCTTCTTCCTTACCTTCGCTATACAATACTGATGCTACCGGACATGATATTACTTCTTCCTTCTTCCTTCTTACCGACTCCAATCTTCAACTTCATACAAAAAACGAGTTCCACCAATTAATTTACGATTCACCGACGTACTCTGAACAAACACCACATATTTCTCCAAGTTATTAGGTTTAATTCGCACCGTTGTACCATGAGGCAAATCTAAAATTTCCCGCGCAGCTTCTCCCTGAAATAAATCTCCTGTTGCTCGAACCATTAAAATAATTTCTTTTTTCCTTTGAATAGTTTCGGTCTTCGTAAATTCATAAAAACCACGCCCTTTGTTAAAAGTTAAACCATTTTCTAAGACAAAGTTTTTAATTGGTTTATTCTCATCCACTTCTAAAACTTGGAACCTTCCCGGCGTAACAACTCGCAAATATGCTGACTCATAAACACTCGTTTCTTCTCGATTTAACATGGTATTAAAAATTTGATTTAAAACACGATTCATTCGCCCCATATCTACAATTTATTGTTCATAATTTTGCAGCTCTTCATCTGAAGATTGTTGATAACAAACTGCTAAAAATAAATCATTAATATAAGCAAATTGGTCTAACTTGATATGAAAACCACCAGATTTTTCTGCCAATTCTTGATAAAAAATTGTGGCATGACGACGATTTAATGCTTGTACGCCATAAATTATAATTCCCATATCTGATAATTTATTAACTTCTTCTCGCCAATTTAACTTCTGAGGATTTTGACTAGGTGGATGAGGAATATCATCTCCAATTAATACTAAAGGTTTGGTTGCTCTCCGAGTCCAAGCAAAAGATTGAGCTTGATGCAATACTAATTCATAACATTCTGGCGCGTCTCCACCACCTGTCTTTCCTACCCTTTCTACAAAGTTACAAATAGCATCAATATTTTGGGATAATTCTAATCGTTTTGTCACATAAGTAGAGTGGCGATCGCAATAATCTCCATGAGCAATAATTCCAATTCTAATACCAGGAATTTCTAACATTAATCGAGTTACTGTATTTTGGATTTTTCGGCGTACTTGAGTTAGGCAAGGATACATACTGCCAGTTGTGTCAAAGCTGAATACTACTTCTATATTATTAGTCATATTTTTTCTCCAATTTTTGACAAAATTTCCACAGAAAATCCCTCGGTTTCAGCCTATAAATTAGCTGCTACCAATTAGATAAATTAGTTAGGTTTGAAAGCTTTATAGCAGGGAACAGGGAACAGGGAATAGGTGGAAAAACATTTCCCTGTCTGAGGTTCACCATCAGTTTATGTTCTCAGGACTTACGCACAGACACTATGTATAGAGTCCAGTAACTATTGTCCAATAATTAAAAGTACTATATATAGCGTATCTGCGTAAGTCCTATTTATATTTTAATCAATGTTGAACAAAACGTCAATAATAAATTGAATAAAAAATCAATCAAATATTTTTTAGATTATAGACAAAACAATATTTTTCCTTCTGCTTTCTGCTATAAATGCTGGGAGAGCGGGAAACCCTAAAATAAGTTTACAGCGACTTTCATTTGGGTAGACCACAGTAGGGACGTTCCATGGAACATCCCTACAAGGTTTTTGTTTGTGAAGATGTGGTTCATCAACTTGAAAAGTGCTGTAGAAACAACCATTGCTTAATAGGAGAAATAATTGATAGAAGAACGTGCCTACTGGTTGGCATGGGCAAAAATCAGTGGTATAGGTCCAATAGCTCTACAACGACTCAAACAACAATTCGAGACTTTGGCAATAGCTTGGACGGCCAGCCCCAAAGAATTAGGCCAAGTACCAGGATTTGGCCGTCAGAAGATAGAGAAAGTAGTGGAAGAGCGATCGCGTCTGGACCCAAAACAACTAATAGAAGAACACACGGCGAAAAATCCTAATTTCTGGACTCCAGCAGACCCAGACTATCCACGTCTTTTGCAAGAAATTCCGACACCGCCTGCTCTGCTATATTATCGAGGCATAGTTGACCCCCAAGAAGTTCTAGGTATTACTCCGACGGTAGGAATAGTCGGTACTCGTTACCCCACTGAATATGGTCGTCGTTGGACAAGGAAAATAAGTTCGACCTTGGCAAAAAGTGGATTTACTATTGTTTCTGGACTAGCTATGGGAATTGATGCTGAGGCACATAGTGCTTGTTTAGAAGCAGGGGGGCGAACAATTGCTGTTTTTGGTAATGGGGTTGATACAGTTTATCCCAAGGAAAATAAAACTCTTGCTGAAAAAGTGATAAAACAGGGGTTGGTGGTGAGTGAATATCCGGCAGGTACGAAACCAAACTCTAAACATTTTCCCCAACGTAACAGAATTATTGCAGGATTAAGTAGGGCAGTTTTAGTGATGGAAGCTCCCCAAAGATCGGGTGCTTTAATTACTGCAGATATGGCAAATGAATTTTGTCGAGATGTGTATGTTTTACCTGCTCGTTTAGATGACGAAAAATCTCATGGTTGTTTGCAGTTAATTAATCATGGTGCAGAGGTAATTCCGATTACTATGGATAAGTTATTAGAAATGTTAGGAGCAATACCACCGTTAGATATTGATGTGGTAGAACCTTCCGAACAATTATCTTTATTTGAGGAGAAAAGTCGGGATTCTATTCCAGATTTACAACCTCTTTTAGCGAAGGTTTTTCAACATATTTCTAATGAAGCTATTCATTTAGATTTAGTTGTACAAGCAACAGGTTTATCACCAGCAGATGTTTCTAGTTCTTTATTACAGTTGGAGTTATTAGGGTTAGTTACTCAGTTACCAGGAATGCGTTATATCATCTCCGGTTGAATACTTGACGGAGGAGTCAGGAGTCAGGAGTCAGGAGTCAGGAGGAAAGAAAGAAGAAGAAAGAATAAAGAGGAGGAAAAAGAGAAAGTTTTTTATCACGAATTATCCGGACATGATATTTTCAAAAAAATTAATATGGCAGGTATCTGTGGGTGCATCTCAATATTTGCAAAAATACTTTTTTCCTATATATTTTCTGTTGCCTGTTGCCTGTTGCCTAAAAGA
>NZ_JAAHGK010000100.1:0-10136 GCF_010672505.1 Okeania sp. SIO2B9
TTTTCTAGAATTTTCTCTGGTAAGTTCTGCCATATTTCTTGTAATTCTTCTTTTGTTAAAAAAGCTAATTTTCCCTTAAGAGAATCAAAGAAATTAATTAGATAGGGATATTCCTCTTTAATTTCTTGACATCGCTTTTTTGATGCTTCTTTTAACCCAAATTCTAGAGATTTTCCTTGCAGTAGACGCTCTGTACGGATTTGAGTTAATGATTTTCCTCTGAAAGTTAATTCTTGTTCTTTTGCTCCTTCAAGTAATAGACTTAAACTTCGAGGAAAAGTCGTGCCACTTGAGTCTGTTAAGCGTTCATAAACCCATCGAGATACTTTTCCTCTTCGACGACGACTTCCCCATAGTAATTCTAATGCTTTATCAAGCTCTTCTTCATTCGCTATATCTATACTTTCAACAGCAACAGGAGAAACTTGGTCAACTAAATTTTTGAAATCTTGAGATTGTATTGCTTGACGAAGCGCTAAACGTAAAAAGTCTATTTGATTCCACTGTAAAATAATATCCCTTCCAGTAAAATGACTTTTATTATCAAAACTTAAACGATTCCAAATATCTTCTCTCAAGAAAATTTTAAATCTAATTTCTGTTAGTCTACTTGCATCACAAGACTGAACTAATTGAAATAATCCAGTTAATGCTTGTTGTCTTAATTCTCCTGCTTCCGAAAAATCTTCATCTAAATCATCGTAAAGAAACCATAATTTTTGAGACTTTTCTTTTGCCTCTTGATTAAGAATAATATTTACTGCATCTTTAACTGTAAGTATGAGTTGAGAGTTAGTAGATAATTCTAATAAAGCTTTAGTTGATTCAGACTGCCATGTATCTTTTGGTAAATTATTAATTATTTTTTTCAGCTCGGTAAACTTTCCCCTTTTACCTTTATTACCTCTGGGAAATTTTAGTAATTCTTCCTGATCACATCTAAATAGTAAATAAGCTCTCCAAAAAGCTTCCCATGTTCCATTCTTTTCCTGCAAAGTTCCATGAATAATTTGAAATTCTTCACGGGTAGGTCTACTTTCTTGAAATCTACCGTGTCCTGATAAAAATACAGTATTATCTAACCGTCCGCGAGCTAATTTTTGAGCTAGTTCTTGATGTTTTAAAAATAACCAATATAGGGCAGTTTTACCTGTTCCTTTTTTCCCTCGAATTAGGCAGGTTGTGTCATCTAAAAATTTTTCAAAATCAGTAGTGCGCTGAAACAATAAGCTTAAATCTTGCTTCTGATCGGCCACATTTACTTCAGGAAACTTTAGATTTTCAAGAATTTCCCATCTTTGTTCAACAATATTTAAAACTTTACTGCGTTTAATTTCATTATTTTTTTCATCAATTATATTAGTGATTTTACTATAGTAATCTTGTATTTCTGGTATGGGATAACTATCAGCTAAGGCAATTGGTACAAGGTAAGGAATTACTAATAATTCATCATTTTCTGGTTGCTCGTTACTTGTATTTGAATCTTCTTCATCAGTATCATAGTTTTCATATGTTTCATTTTTTATCTTTTCAAGCAAGGAATTCCAAATGTTTTTGACTTTATCTAAACCACTATTTGTCACATCAGTTACAGGAGAAAAAACAAAATTAATAGATAGGTTTTTCAGAGTTTGAAGAGATTCTAATAGTAGCTCTATTCCCTGTTGATTTTGTTCATTAGGAAAAATAAAAATAATTGCTTCATCAGCAGCTTGAATTAATGATAAAGCACCCCATTGATTAATCCCAGTTCTAGAGTCAATTAAGAGAATATCTGGTTTTAATTGTTCTTGAATTTCCTGCTTAAAAATAGACCAAAGATTTTTATCTCCATCTATAACAGTTGTGGCATGAAGATCGTCAACTTTAGACACATAATCAAGACTAAGATATCCAGCAGGAACAACAAATACTCTACCTGTGGCATTAGGTATTCTTACTTCACTAAATATGTCTGTAATTAAAATACTGGGTTCTATTCCTTCTGGTAAGTAGGAACGTTCGTAAAAATAATCAACAATTCCATATTTTGGCTTTTCCTTAAGGTTAAATGCTGTACTTAACCCAGGTGCTTCTAAATCTAAATCTACAGCTACAACTTTACGGCCTCGCATTGCTAAAATTGAGGCTACATGAGTTAATGCAGTAGTCCTACCTACTCCTCCTTTAAAAGAATAAAATGTCACTGTTCTGGGTATACTGGGTTCTTTCTGGGGTAGTTGAGGTTGATTTTGTGGGTTTGCTGCTTGGATAGCTAAATCTTGCCAAGTTACTAATGAGAATGTCTCAGAAATTTGTGGAGGTGAAATATTTAGTGATTCAGCTTCTTTAGGTGTATATAAGGAAAGAAACCCAGGAGATAAATGAGGCACTTGAGATTTTAATAAGTTAGAAATTTGTTCTTTCCGATGAGGGATGGATAAACCAAAAAAGCGATCGCTAACTAAAGTTAAATTGAGCAAACCTGATGTGGAAATATTTACATCAACCCATTCTTGAGAGTTTTGAACGTATTGGTTTTTAATATTTTGCTTTAGTAATACTTGCCAATTTTCTTGCATTTTTAGTTCCTTTAATTTATTAAAGTGTAGTAGCTTGTTTTTGTAGCCATCCTATAAGCTTTTGATATGTGTTGAAGCAGTTTTTATAATTTACATTATTAGCTTCAATAGCAAAATAACGTATATCTATAAAATGTTGACACATTGGGTTTTCAATTTCATCCAACCACTTTCGTACTTGAGGAAATTTATCAATTCTAGATTTAAGTTTATTGTGTCGTTTTAATGCTTCTGTGTAGCTATGTCCTGGATTAGTAAAAGTATGTCCTGGATTATTGTTATCTGTTTTCCATTCTCTAGTTGCACTGTTTGGTAAAGTAGCAAAAATCATTGCTTTTAATAAACACTCAATAGTGACACCTCCAAAGTGCATAGCTCCAATTTTTATTCCTGATTTATCTAATATTTCTGTATCAGAATAGCGTTCTAAAAAAGCTGCTTGGTAATCTTCCATAAATAAAAAAATATAGCTTTGATAATGAAAAATATCATGATTTTAACATTATATTTCCTACGCATCCGTAGAGACATATTTGGAGAAAGCTAGTTTCTGGTTTCTCGTTATTGCTAATGATACAATCATATAATACCTCTATCTCCCAAAACATGATTGCTAACCAAAACACAAATTATATTCCTCCTGAAGAATACCTAACAGGAGAAGAACTCAGCTCTATCAAACACGAATATATTGATGGACAAGTATACGCAATGGCAGGTGCTAGTGATGCTCATGTCACCATTGCTGGAAACTTATTTGCACTGTTGAGAAATTATCTGCGAGGCAGTGGTTGTCGTGTTTATATGTCGGACATGAAAGCTCTTATAGAAACTACCAATACATTCTTCTATCCTGATGTTATGGTGACTTGCGACGCCAGAGATAAAGCTTTGCCAAATCATAAAAAATATCCTTGTTTAATAGTGGAAGTTTTATCGGAAAGCACTGAAGCATTCGATCGCGGTGACAAATTTGCCAACTATCAGCAATTACCAACTTTGCAAGAATACGTTTTGATTAACCAAAAACGCCAACGTTTAGAATGCTTTCGTCGCAATGCTGAAGGTCTTTGGGTATTGCACACTTACACTCAAGGCAGTGAAATTCATCTGGCAAGTATTGACTTTCGGACTAGCATTAATAGTTTGTATGAAGATGTCACTTTTGGAGAAACTCTGTAGTGCATTATATCCTTGGGGGCGGGATCATCAGATAATTTATAACACCATTAATTTAACGCGGAACCTGCCCCTACTTTTGCAACGTTGAGATCGCTTTTACGTTTACTGCTAATATCTACTTTTTTTCATTTTCTAGTAGATTTCCTATTGTATCATTTTATATGAAACAGTCTACTACAGTCCACTACTACTAACTCACGGTCGAATAACTTACAAAATTCGTTAAAATTCCTAAAATTTTCGGTAAATTCTTAACAGAATATTCTTCCAAATCAACTGTCATAGTTTGAGATTCTAACTCTAAAAACTGCCAAGTAGTTCCAGTAGTAACAACCCCATAAATTAAAGGAATTTCGTTATCTTCTCTTTGATTAAAAACTTGGGCAGCGACCATTTCTGCCATACATTGAGCTAAACCCGACTTGATATTATCGTTTTTCGCTTCCACCAAAGCAACAACTGGCGCTTCAATCAAAAGTTGCAAACTGGAACAACTAATAATAAAGTCACAAAAACCATTCAATCCCTGTTCAGTATCGATATTAAATTCTACACCCGAAAAAATGCTTATTTGATTGTCTAACTGTTTTTTGATTGCAAATAAAATCGGTGCAATAATTAACTCTGATCGTGCTTTTTCTGTGCCAATAGCGACTGCTAACGGTAAGTAATATTGCAATGCTTCTTGTAAAAATTGACTCGGTGGAATTTCTGGCAAGTCATTAAACTTTCCCACGGTTTCAACTATTGTTAAATTAAAGGTTTTTTGCAACTCTTCTATAGTGAATTTACTGTAAGACATTGGTTTTAATTTTTTGGGGAGTGTCTCCTAATCTTTGTTTTGATTGCTATATTTAGGGTTTGCTGAAAAAGTCGGGTGATGGTAGGCAACAGGGAACAGGGAACAGGCAACAGTCTAGTAGTCTGGTAGGGTGTGTTAGCGAAGCGTAACGCACCGAACATAATCAGGACTTACGCAAATTCATCTTTAAAACGCCATATGTAGGGGCGTTAACGATAGTTATGCGAAGCAAATGGCATTGGCGTTCCGCCAAGCTCCGAATTGCGCCCTCACTGGATTTAGTGTCCGTGTGTAAGTCCTGATTATGAAAGAGGCGGTGCGTTACGACGGATTGCTAAATCTCTTTCAGAGTCTAAATTTACGCCGTCTAACGCACCCTACAAATTTGGCTGATAGCTGATAGCTGACCGCTGACCGCTTTTAACTATAAGCTTCTATCGGCAAACAGGAACACACAAAATTACGATCGCCAAAAGCATTATCAACCCTTCCCACAGCAGGCCAAAACTTATGCTCCCGCGTCCAAGGTGCGGGATAAGCGGCACGTTGTCGAGAATAACCATGTTTCCACTCATCCACCATCAAACTCTCTGCGGTATGAGGTGCATTTTTCAACAAATTATCCTGTTTATCTGCTTTCCCAGTTTCAATTTCTTCTATTTCCTGGCGAATCAAAATCATTGCATCACAAAAACGGTCTAACTCTTCCTTCGACTCACTCTCTGTCGGTTCCACCATAATTGTTCCCGCCACAGGCCAAGAAACAGTCGGCGCGTGAAAACCATAATCCATCAAACGTTTGGCAATATCTTCCACTTCAATACCAGCCAACTTTTTCAACGGACGCAAATCCAAAATGCACTCGTGAGCAATAAACCCATGCTTACCCTTATACAAAACTGGATAATAATTCTCCAACCGTTGAGCAATATAATTAGCATTCAAAATTGCTACTTTGGTTGCTTCAGTCAAACCATCTGCACCCATCATGGCAATATACATCCAAGAAATTGGCAGAATACTGGCACTACCCCAAGGTGCAGCAGATACCGCTCCACTAGAATTTTCTCCACCAATATTAATCACAGAATGACCTGGTAAAAACTGTGCTAAATGAGATTGAACGCCTATGGGACCCATTCCCGGACCACCGCCACCGTGAGGAATACAAAAAGTCTTGTGCAAATTCAAATGACAAACATCTGCTCCTATTTCTGCGGGGCGACATAAACCTACCTGAGCATTCATATTCGCTCCATCCATATAAACTTGACCGCCGTTACTGTGGATAATTTCGCATATTTCAGAAATTTCTTCCTCAAATACACCGTGAGTTGAGGGATAAGTAACCATAATGGCAGCTAAGTTATCTTTGTTTTTTTCTGTCTTCGCCTTTAGATCTGCAATATCTATATTTCCTTGTTTATCGCATTTGACGACTACAACTTTCAACCCACTCATCACTGCCGAAGCAGGGTTTGTACCGTGAGCAGACTCAGGAATCAAACAAATATTGCGATGTGCTTCTCCTCGGTGAGCGTGATATTCGCGAATTACTAATAAACCTGTATATTCTCCCTGGGAACCTGCATTTGGTTGTAGAGAGATGGCGCTAAAACCTGTGATTTCTGCTAACCATTCCTCTAGTTGTTCAAACATTATTTGATAACCTTTGGTTTGGGAAGTGGGGGCGAAAGGATGAATTTTGGCGAATTCCGGCCAGGTTACAGGTATCATCTCTGCTGTAGAGTTGAGTTTCATTGTACAGGAACCTAACGGTATCATTGATGTTGTTAGGGATAAGTCTTTTGCCTGTAAACGGTGGAGGTAACGCAATAGTTCGGTTTCTGAGTGGTAGCTGTTAAATACTGGGTGAGTTAAATAACTGCTGGTGCGGGAATGTAATCCCCCCTGACTCTCCTTTGTAAGGGGGGGAGTGTTTTCGATGTCTGGTAATGGTTCTCCACCAGCAAAAATTTCCCACAAATTTTGCACATCTATATTAGTTGTGGTTTCATCTAGGGAAATGCTGAAAGTTTGATCGTCGAGACTCCGGAGATTAATACCTGCTGAAACAGCAGCATCAATAATTTCTTTTGCACTTTTCAGAGGAGATTCAGCACCCACTGTTATCCGAATAGTATCAAAAAATGATTCTGCACCAACTTGATAACCAAGCTGTTTTAAACCTGTTGCCAACTTAACAGTCAAACTGTGAATATTTTCCGCAATCTCCTTTAAACCATCAGGACCGTGATAAACCGCATACATACCTGCCATCACCGCTAGCAAAACTTGAGCAGTACAAATATTACTCGTTGCCTTCTCCCTGCGAATATGTTGTTCCCGTGTTTGCAATGCCAACCTTAGCGCTGGTTTGCCGTTAGAATCTTGAGAAACTCCGACAATACGTCCTGGAGTTTGTCGTTTATAAGCTTCTTTTGTCGCAAAATAGGCAGCATGAGGACCGCCGTATCCCAGAGACACGCCAAAACGTTGAGTATTACCTACAGCAATATCAGCACCAAATTCTCCTGGAGGCGTTAACAAAGTCAAACTGAGTAAGTCAGCAGCAACAGTTACTAAACCTCCCACTTCGTGAACTCTTGCCACAAAGTTGCGGTAGTCATATATTGCGCCGTCGGTGGCAGGATATTGGAGGAGTGCGCCGAATATTGGTTTGTCAAAGGTGAAGGTGCGAAAGTCGCCAACGATAACTTCTATTCCCAATGGTTGTGCCCTAGTTTTCACAACTTCAATATTCTGAGGATGGCAGTTAGAGTCAACAAAGAAAGCTTCTGCTTTAGTTTTGCACAGACCGTAACTCATGCTCATTGCTTCTGCTGCTGCTGTAGCTTCGTCGAGTAGGGAAGCGTTAGCTATTTCTAAACCTGTTAAGTCTGTAATCATGGTTTGAAAATTCAGCAATGCTTCCATTCGTCCTTGAGCTATTTCTGCTTGATAGGGAGTGTAAGCAGTGTACCAACCAGGGTTTTCTAGGATATTGCGGAGGATAACTGGTGGGGTGATGCAGTCGTAATAACCCATTCCTATGAAGGAACGAAAGACTTGGTTTTTGGAGGCTATTTCTTTGATTTGGGCAAGAGCAGCAGTCTCGCTCAGAGATTTTGGTAGATTTAGGGGTTTTTGGTATCGAATTACTTGTGGAACTGTTTTGTCAATTAGGTCATCTAGGGAGGAAACACTTAATACTGTCAACATTTTTTGAATTGCGTCAGAAGCAGGGCCAATATGTCGTTGGCAAAAGTTAGTAGATTTCTGGCCATTATTCTGGTGTTGTAGTTGAGCGGTTGACTTTGTATTAGATTTGTGTATTACTACCACTTTTATATTCCTTGGAGTTAACTTCTGATTAAGTTTTAACAAAAATTCATAACTTCATGGGAGATAAAATAATTTTTTTTGTTTAGAGGCCAAATTTTGGGATTGTCAATTCAGTTATCAGTTATCAGTAGGCATCTCCGGAAAAGAGGGAGTAGGGAGTAGGGGTTAGGCAGTAGGGGGAAAGAATTGATAATTTCTGTGGGATAATTGATTTGATTTTTTATTATTGGAACTGAAATAATACGGAATCGAAACTTTTCAGTATGAAGATATTTTCAACAATTAATTATTAATTATTACCTCTTCTTTTTAAGGAGAGGATTGACGCGGTAGGGAAAATTTTTTCTTCTCTTGGTCGATTGGATATGGCGAGGAGACCTTGCCATCCCACCCTACGGGAAGCTGCGCTTTTTCCTAGGTCATGCTACGCAACATATTTGCGGAGCAAAACGACCGCTTTTTTCTCCTTTAAAGAAGAGGCTTTAAACCTTAATTATTCGGTAAAAGTTTATACTATTGCTGTAATATAGCAATCCTAAATTGGTTGTGACAAATCAAAAAGTAGATAAAAAAACTGAAACTCTTACCTGTTCCCTGTTCCCTGTTCCCTGTTCCCTGTTTCCTAAAAATAGTAAGATTTTTATACACAAATAAAATAGGATTACTATAGTATTTTTTTGACTATGAAAATAAAATTTATTGCTGCTGGCTTAGGAATTTTGAGTATTTTATCAGTATCATTTAGTGTAGTTAAGTTACGCCAGAATCAAGTACTCGATCGTACTGTTAATTATGCTCAAATTGAAACTTGGCAGCATGACTCAAGAGAAGATTTTTTTAATTGGGAATCTATTTTAGAACAAATTAATAGTTTGCCTTTGTTCAGATATACTATAGGAATTACTTTCATATTTTTCTTTATTTTTGTCTTTGCAATCTATCGGGAAAAAGAGTTAAACCCGATTACAATGAAGCCAGAAAGAGTTCATCCAGTTATCTACTTGAATAACCTCTTATCCTCTATAGCTAAGAAAGAACCTTGGGAAGTTTTTGAGAAAATATTTTTGCCTGTTTTTATCGGTTTAATTGCCAGTTTTATTACTTACGATTTAGAACAAATTCAAGAACAAATTGCTGATAAACGCCTCCACGAACAAATATGGGAAAACTACCTGAAAGAAATACGAGAAATTTTGGTAGACCGACCAAATATTAATAATACTGATACGGATAAATTTGATTATTTAGATTTAATTAGGGCTAATACATTAGCTTTATCAATTCGTTTAGAAGATAATAAAATACTCAAAGGATTATTATTACAATTTTTGTATGATACAGAATTAATTCGATGCCGACAATTAGATGTAGATTGCAATCGAATAGTTTCTCTAGATCGAGTTAATCTAGAAAATGCTCAATTAATGAATGCTAATTTAGAAAAAGCTAAGTTGATTGGTATTAACTTTACTAATGTAAAATTGACAAATTCTACTCTGATAGAAGCTGATTTAAGTTATGCAAAATTAGTGGGAGCTGAACTTAGGAATGCTAACTTAAATCAAGCAAATCTCAGTTTTGCTACATTAAATAATGCTGATTTGCGAGGTGCAGATTTAAGTCAAGCTAACTTAACTAATGCAAATCTTAGTGGTGCAAAAATAGATCAAAAAACAACGTTGTTATTTGCTACTTTGTGTCAAACAATTATGCCAGATGGAAAAATTTCTAATGAACAATGTCCTTAGCGATCGCCCAGGGTGATATAGCAGTAAGTTCTTTGGCGTTTGACAATAAATTTGAGTGGTTTGTGCAGCATTCCGCACCGGAATTGGGAGTAAGGAGTAGGGGGTAGGGAATAGAGGAATATCCGCGTCCTATTTGCGTAGTCCTATAGATGAAGCATATCTTCAACAATTAATTATTAACAATTACCTCCCTTGAAAACCGATTAGGATTGGCAAACAGGATTTTTTTCTTTATTTCTTCAAAGAAGAAGATGCTTTCAACCTTAATTATTCGGTAAAAACTACAAAGATTTCAGGAACTAATTATTGTCAATTCCTGTTGTAGTTTAATAACATTTACAAACAGTCTCTAAAATTTTGGATTTTCATTAACACTTTGCCAGATTTGTTTACAACGCTCTGGATTCAGTGTTTGGTCAAAATACTTTCCCTCTCTCTCTGATTTTTTTAAAATTTTCAGGCTTTCATTACTATCTATATCTCCATTAATAATAA
>NZ_JAAHGK010001000.1:0-2907 GCF_010672505.1 Okeania sp. SIO2B9
TGGAAGTGTTGGTTCATCTATCCAACCCTTCCCCTATCCCAACAACTGATGCAGCATTCAGAAATTAAATTGATTCTTGCTACTGGTGGACCGGGAATGGTTAAAGCTGCTTACTCCTCCGGTCATCCATCTCTAGGAGTCGGTGCTGGTAATACTCCAGCTTTGATTGACGAAACTGCCGAAATCAAAATGGCAGTCTCTTCAATTATCCTCAGTAAAACCTTTGATAATGGGATGATTTGTGCCAGCGAACAATCAGTGGTTGTAGTTGATAGTGTTTACGATACAGTAAGACAAGAATTTATCGACCGAGGCGCTCATTTCTTAACTCCAGAAGAAAAAGACAAACTGAGAGGCAAAATTATAGTCAACGGACGCTTGAATGCAGAAATTGTCGGCCAACCCGTGCAAAAAATTGCCGAAATGGCAGGTTTCTCCATTCCAGAAAATACCAGAGTAATTATTGGTGAAGTAGAAAATATTAATCAAGAAGAACCATTTGCCCACGAAAAACTTTCCCCTATCTTGGCAATGTATCGGGCAAATACCTTTGAAGAAGCTGTAGACAAAGCCGAAAGTTTAGTAGAATTTGGTGGACGTGGACATACAGCAGCTCTATATACTTCTCCTGCCAATACAGATCATATTAAACGATTTGAAGATACTGTCGAAACAGCCAGGGTTCTAATTAATACTCCTTCTTCCCAAGGAGCGATCGGCGACATCTATAATTTCCGCCTTGACCCTTCCTTAACTCTAGGTTGTGGAACATGGGGTGGTAACTCTGTTAGCGAAAACGTTGAACCCCACCACCTATTAAATATAAAGACAGTGGCAGAACGTCGAGAAAATATGTTGTGGTTCCGCGTTCCACCAAAAATTTACTTTAAATATGGTGCCTTACCTACTGCCATGCGAGAGTTGGCAGGTAAACAACGAGCATTCATTGTCACTGATAAACCCATATATGAACTCGGGATGACTCGCGGTTTAGAAAATGTGCTGGATGAAGTTGGAGTTAAATATGACATCTTTTATGATGTGGAACCCGATCCTTCCCTGGATACTGTTAACCGGGGTTTGGATATGATGCGGAAATTTAATCCTGATGTGATTATTGCCATTGGTGGTGGTTCTCCTATGGATGCTGCAAAAATTATGTGGTTGATGTACGAGCATCCAGAAATAGAGTTTGAAGGTTTGGCAATGCGGTTTATGGATATCCGCAAACGGGTTTATGATTTACCACCTTTGGGAGAGAAAGCTATTTTGGTAGCAGTACCTACGACTTCCGGTACAGGTTCGGAAGTTACACCTTTTGCCGTGGTGACTGACCGCCGAAATAATATTAAGTATCCTCTGGCAGATTATGCTTTGACTCCCAGTATGGCAATAGTCGATCCAGAGTTGGTATTAAATATGCCGAAAAGTTTGACTGCTTTTGGTGGAATAGATGCTTTGACTCATGCGGTGGAAGCTTATGTTTCTGTTTTAGCTTCTGAATATACTAATGGTCTGGCGTTGAAAGCTGTTGGATTAATTTTTAGATATCTCCCTTCTGCTTATAACAATGGTGCTAATGACCCCAAAGCACGAGAAAAAATGCACTACGCTGCAACAATTGCAGGTATGGCTTTTGCTAACAGTTTTTTGGGTGTTTGCCATTCCATCGCTCACCAGTTAGGAGCTATTTTTCATATTCCCCACGGTTTGGCAAATGCGTTGATGATTTCTCATATTATTCGTTACAACTCTACCAATGCGCCGTTCAAACAAGCAACTTTCTCCCAGTATAAATATCCTAATGCTAAATGGCGTTATTCTCAAATTGCTGATTATTTGCTATTAGGTGGAGAAACTGAGGATGAAAAAGTAGATTTGTTAATTGCTGCTATTGAAGAGCTGAAAAGTCAGGTGGGTATTCCCAAGGCAATTAAAGATGTGGTCTCTGTGAGTGAAGCTGAATTTTTTGCTAAACTGGAAGATTTGGCAGACCAAGCTTTTGATGACCAATGTACGGGTTCAAACCCTCGGTATCCTTTGATTAGTGATATTAAGCAGTTGTTGACCAATGCTTATCATGGTGACTTGGCTACTTCTAGAGAGTTGAATGGTAATGGTGCTGTGATTATTTCTCCAAGTACACCTGCTGTAGTAGGACAAGGTTGAAGAAAGTCAGTAGGGTGCTGTTAGCGATAGCGTAACGTACCTATTGCTCAGGAGTCATATCATGTCCACCTGAATACTTAGGATTTGCTGATTAACTATCAAAGCATTGATAGATAAAGGTTTTAATCTTATGATATTCCCAAAAAGTAGAAGTTAGTAGGGTGCTGTTAGCGATAGCGTAACGCACCCATTAGTCAGGAATCAGGAGTCAGAATGAAAGAAGAAGACAGGAGACATTAAGGTGACAAGACTCAAAAAAATGGTGCGTAACGCTCCACTTTGTTCCGCTAACACACCCTACTGGACTGACACACCTTAAATGGTGCATTAGAAAAAATCGGTCAAACCTTGCCATAACAGAAATTATACGAAAAAGCTAATGCACAGTTTTAGCTGTGTCAGTCTACTACTAGCGCGTCAAGCTTGAAATAGTGTTTTAGGAAAATTCTCCAAACCTTAGTCAGAGCAAGAATTATACTCAAAAATTTAATACACCATTTTCAGCTTGACACGACACTACTAGCGCGTCAAGCTTGAAATAGTGTTTTAGGAAAATTCTCCAAACCTTAGTCAGAGCAAGAATTATACTCAAAAATTTAATACACCATTTTCAGCTTGACACGACCCTACTGGACTTGCGAGTAGTAGGGATTTAGCTTGATGATATATTTTGGGTCTGAAGCTCTACTACAAACAATTAAGTTATGCTTGGGCTTTTAATTGAACACCTTTATAGCA
>NZ_JAAHGK010001001.1:0-2903 GCF_010672505.1 Okeania sp. SIO2B9
CTCAGGTAAGATATCTGTCAGATTGGTGAGTTACAGTATTTACCTCAAAAAGGTATAAATTATAAATTGCTAAGGATTTCATACATTTTTAGAACATTGATATTATTCCACTCCCTAGAGGGACTTTTAGGCGCTTTGTCACCTATAAAGTTTGTCCCATTAGGCAAACTTTCTCATTTACCAAATAATTAAATTTTAAAGCCTTTCCTTTAAAGAGGAAAAAATAAAAAATTTTCCTTTTAGTTAATCCTTTTCTTTTCAGAAGGTATCTATAAAATAAATCTTCAGGGATGTTAAAAAATTGGTTCTAGTGGGTTACGGCTAATCATAGCGACAACTATGAAGTTTAACTATTAATCTGCGCCTAACCCACCCTACACCAGAATTTAATATTTTATTTACAGATACCCTCTCCTTGAGAGGTAATTGTTAATTGTTAAAAACTGCCAAACTACCACCTAATACTTAATATTTTCAAGATGAATTATTCCCAATATCGACAGTCATTTTATTCAGAAATTAATCAACCTGATGAAAAAATAGATTTAGCTAAAGCTGCTCTTTATTTAGCTTTAGAATATGAACTAGAATTTGACCCTGATGAATATCTGAATGCTCTGGATACCATGGCAGATGAAGTTCGAGAAAAACTACCAGAAACGCTTTACCCTCTACAAATTATTAAAAGTATTAATAACTATCTCTATGATGATTTAGGCTTTGCTGGAAATACAATTGACTATTACGATCCACAGAATAGTTTTCTGAATCAAGTAATAGAAAGACGCACTGGTATTCCAATTACTTTATCCCTCGTTTATCTAGAAATTGCTCATAGAATTAATTTTCCGATGGTTGGTATTGGAATGCCAGGACATTTTTTAATTCGACCTGATTTTGAAGAAGCTGGCATATATGTAGATGCTTTTGATCGAGGTGAAATTCTTTTTCCTCAAGATTGTCAAGAAAGATTGGCCAGGATTTATGGTCGAGCGGTAGAGCTACAACCTCAGTTTTTGGCAAAGGTAAGTAAAAAACAATTTTTAGCACGAATGTTGACAAATCTTAAAGGAATTTATTTGAACCGAAATGAGGGGTTAAAAGCTATTGCAGTTATCGACCGGATTTTATTATTATTTCCTGATGCAATTGTAGAAAAGCGAGACCGAGGCGTATTATATTATCAGTTAAATTTTTGGGCAGAAGCTCGTCAAGATTTAGAGAGTTATCTAGTAAATCTTCCTCAAGCAGAGGATGTAGATATAATTAGACAATTACTGGCTAGTATGAGTCAAGATTTATAACTGAATATGACAGATTTGGGGAACCCAATCTCTCATCTTTCAGACCTTATATACAAGAGTGAAAATACATTGAACAAATGTAATTATTAATTTTTGAGGAATAGCAGAATGAAAAATATTTTTAATTCAGGGCAATCGAACAATAAATCCAAAAAATTTGCTGATTTTAGGCAAGGAATATCAAAGTTTTTCTACCTTTTTTTTGCAGGATTTTTGGCAATTATTAGTAGTGTTTTAATCTTTACTTCTCAACCAGCAGATGCTATAGATGAAATTAAAATTACCTATGACGGTTTGAATATACCCATAGCTATTGCCGATCTAGTAACTTTTGCTGAGACAGGAGAACAGTCTGAGCAATTAAAGTCACTGTTTTTAACTGCAAATGCTACTCAAGAAAATATTGATACAGTTCGGGAAATTTTAAATTATAAATTAGAGGTTGAAGCTGATTTTGTAAATACATTATTAGAATCGCGTTATGGCAAACTTGGTGTAGAACAATTTAGTCGTTATTTTTCTCCAGATAGTAATGTATCTCAAGTAACTAACGATATTATTGATACAGTTAATCGAATGATTAGTGATGGAGAAATATCATTTTTAGAAATGGTGCAAGAGTTTAAATGGACAGATAAAATTTTGATTGATGCTAAAGGTATTGAAACATTTTTTGTAGAGACTATTGATTTTGCAAAAAGAGGACTAGATTTTCTCAAGGCCCAGCCACAGCTACAAAAATTATTCTGTGAGTAGTCTACAGGTCAGGAAGGTAAAAGAAGCAAGAAAGAAGAAGGTTAATTCTCAATTATTTCAGCTAAAATTAATATTTTTTACTGAATAATTAAGGTTGAAAACCTCTTCTTTTAAGAAGGTAGAAGGCAGAAATAAAAATTTTCGTTGTCTGAGTTTTAAGTTTTTGATATGTCAAATACAGTCATGCTGACTACTATAATTATTAATTGTTGAAAACTAATTTGTTGTCATAATTTTTGATAAATTTAACCCGAGTGCTGCGCAGAAAGTAAGAAGATAAAATTGAAAATAAGGAGTTTACCTCACGGGGTGACAAGCACTTCAAAACTATTGTTTGTAAGGATTTAAAGGATATCCACTCTGTCAAAAATTGAGGTTTTTTATAGGAGTGGGATCATCATTATTAGTGAGGGTGTGGGTTCGCGATATAGCTGCCGCTAGGCTCCGCCAACGCTAACCAACACCACAAATTACATTGATTCATTGTTCAATCAAATGTATCTTAGAACATTTATGTAAGTCAATTGAAAATTGTTTAATCATCAGATGAAAGGTAAGACATTGAGTGTAAATAGTTAGGGTTTGCTGAATAAAGTCTTATGGGTGAGGGTAGGAGACAGGAGACAACCCACCCCTCGCCCCTCCCCCTCCCAGGAGGGGAGAAATGGATCGGGAGCGAGGAGGTAGGAGCTAAGTTTTGTCCCAAGATTATTCTGCCCAACTATGCGCCTAAAATACGCTCCTTTTTGAGCGTGAAGAGCTGAAAACCAGGTACTTTTTTCGACCCAAAAAAGGCTAAAACCTTTATCTGTAAATACTTTTAGATTTAATCAGCAAGCCCTA
>NZ_JAAHGK010001002.1:0-2895 GCF_010672505.1 Okeania sp. SIO2B9
TGGAATTATTTATTCCTTGTATTTATTTTCTCAAGTCGCTTATGGTGCATTTTTTAATGGTGATTCTGGACTAAAAGCTTTATTAGCAAAACAATTAAGTAGTGGTAAATTGCGTTTTGACTTAATTCCATCTGAAGAAAAATGGGTGAAAGAACTTTGGAATCAAGGACTTTATCCCTATGAAAAACCGTTTGTTTTTTGTTTAAATAATCGCTACTACATTTCTTTCCCCTTTACTTTTTCTTTAATTACTGCGCCTTTCTATAAACTTTTTGGTTATAGAGGTTTATATCTGATTCCTGTAGTTTCTACCTGGGTTGTTTGGATAACTTTTAATTTAATTTGTCAATCTTTGAACTTTAACGTTATTAATACAAATCTAGGATTAATTGCTCTAATTTTTGCTTCAAATCTAACTTTATATAGTGCGATGTATTGGGAACATACATTAGCTATTGCCCTTTGTTTTGCGGGAATGAGTTTTTTCTTTATCCCTCAAATGTCTATATTTAATGTCATCATCACTGGATGTTTAGTTGGATTATCAGTTTGGGTTAGATCTGAATTTTTCGCTATGGTTGGTGCTTTGACAATAGTTGTTATTTTACAAGCATTTTCTCAAAATAATTTACTAGCAGCTTTAACAAATTCCAATAATTTCAACTGGCAGGATCTATATCTGAATTTGCAAGTACCAGTTTTCTACTTAATCAGTATGTTTTTGGTGGTCGGTGCTTTTTTAGTAACGAACAAAATTATTTATGGATATTTTTTAGGTCTTCATTCTCTGTTAGTGCTGGAAGAATTTTCCCTATCAAGAAGAATCGAAGAATTTAAAATAATTATTCAATTTTTAACTAAGTCTTTAATAGAATATTTTCCTCTAACCATTTTTCCTATATTTTACATTCTGTTATTTGGCATAGAAAATTCTCCTGATTTATTGAATGTTAATTTAATGATTGCTGCCCTTGTGTCAATAGGCATAATAATAACAGGATTTCAATTCATCAAAGGAGGTGTAAGAGAACTAAAAAATCAAATAAAAAAATGGTTGATTCCTTTGATAGCAACAATTTTATGGTTTTATTTCATGGGTCAAACAAGTGTAGAAGTGAATAATCAGATAACAATTATTTATTTGATATGTTTATTTTTTGTGGTAGGAGTATCTCTTTTAGTTGATATAGCACCTGATGAATTTACAGTTGGAGGAAAACAATGGGGACCAAGATATTTATTAATCCTTCTCCCCCTTATTTCTTTGATGGTGATTGAACAATTACAATACTTTCAAAATTTATCATCAACTATATTCTATTATGTTGCTTTATTTACTGTTTTGACTTTTGTAGCTTTAGGCATATACAAAAACCTATATTTAGGAACAATATACATAAATAAAAACAGCAAAGATATTGAGCCGACAATTCAGTTTTTAGCTAAAAATACTGACCCTGTGGTTGCTGTTTCTCATCAACACGCAGCCCAAGCATTAGAGTTTTCTTTGCCGTCAAAAACTTTATTATTTCGTGCTGAAGAAAGCAAAGATTTATTAAATTTAGCTCAAGCATTGTTACAAAAAAGCTTAGATAAATTCACTTACATTTGTTATCCCCATCGTGTCTGTCGTCCATTAACAGAAGCCACTGAAAAACTTCAATTTAGTCAAAATAATCAATTATTTCAGGTGAAGTTAAATAATTTAGGAACCCATGGTAAATATCCTATTTATCAAGGAGAAATTGTTGAAATAAGTTAAGATAGCAATTCTAATATTGGTGAGGTACAAAATTCGTTTGTTTTAGGGAGTAGGGAGTAGTAATTCGATAAACAGGGGATATAAAAAAACAAGGTAGTGGTGCATTGTAATGGTGGTCTATTGTAATTATGTTGGTCAAGGAAACGGTAGTGGGAGCATTTTGCTCCCATGAAGCAGCGCTATTCATCCTCATCTACCATTACTATGTAGGACTACCAAAAAGAAAAACAACTGTATCTCACTAATTTAAGAAACGCTATATACATTTATTTTGGAAATAGTAAATATGAAGTTTAAAGGGAACATAAAATAGGGAAAATAGGGAAATAAAGGAGATGATATAAGACACAGAAATGAAAAATTTTATTATGCCTAATTAATGAGACTTGACCAGAACACTCTTTTTAAAATCTATATCTATAATTTCCAATTTAAATGCGCAACAGCTTAAAGCAATTAAGTTTTTCAAAATAGGTAAGAATTTAGCTATTAGCTGCCAGCTCTCAGCTCTTATAAGGGGAATTTAATATATAGACTTTAAAAGCTGCTTTTATAGTAAAATTTAATTCTCATTCAATTAGTAAAGCTTTTATCTAGAACTAAAAAGAAGCAATAGCTGATGGCTGAATGCTGACGGCTGTTTGCGCAGCATTCCGGAGGAAATGCTTACCAAAATAGTAAAAAAATAAAAAAAAAATTATGTCTAATCAATTAGTTTGCACTGTTTTACCTACTTTCAATGAAAAAGATAATATTCGTCCTTTAATTGAAACTTTAATAGCTAGCGTGCCTCATCCTTATCTCATTTTAGTCGTAGATGATAATTCTCCAGATGGTACTTGGAAAATAGTCGAAGAAATTGCCCATAATTACCCCCTTTCTCTTCAAGATGACAGTTTTAAATCTGGTGTAGAATTAATTAAACGTATTGACGAAAAAGGTTTAACTTCAGCAATTCAAAGAGGAATAAATGAAGCGATCGCTACTTATGATGCTAAAATTATTACCTGGATGGATTGTGATTTATCTATGCCACCAGAAGATGTACCTAAGTTAGTCAAAGTAATAAGAGAAGGGAATGCAGATGTGGCAGTAGGTTCTCGTTGGATAAAAGGTGGAAAAGATATTGCTCA
>NZ_JAAHGK010001003.1:0-2890 GCF_010672505.1 Okeania sp. SIO2B9
TGAAGATAGTGCTTTACATATTATTGCTGTTTACGAACAACAAATTATTGGGTCAGCTAGACTGCGGGAAATATCTCAGGAATTAGGAAGTATTGCATATCTTTGTGTTTTGCCTGAATTTCAATCTCAGGGAATAGGAACAGCTTTAACCAAAGAAATCATTGAAATTGCCAAGCAAAAACAACTAAAATCTTTGAG
Source organism: Okeania sp. SIO2B9 (assembly GCF_010672505.1). Lineage (NCBI taxonomy): Bacteria > Bacillati > Cyanobacteriota > Cyanophyceae > Oscillatoriales > Microcoleaceae > Okeania > Okeania sp. SIO2B9. Next base: position 199 of record NZ_JAAHGK010001003.1, read on the forward strand.
AGTAATGACTCGTCTCAGTGCTTCTAAGTTCTATAAAAGAATAGGTTTTATCGAAACTGGCGAGCCATTTCAATTTTTAGGCATACCCCATCAATTTATGTACTTTAACTTGCTTTTTTCTGAGGATAATTTACAAGCACTTTCTCAGTAATTTTCCGTTCAATTGTGAAATTAATATGGCTAACATAATACTTAATAAATTCATAACTATTAGTCGCATCGCAGGAACCTTTAAGTTGAATAGTTTTACTTTTATCTTTGACTAACCTACCTTCACAAGTGTATCTAGATCCATCAGGTTTAACTACAGCTAATTGAGTTTGAATTAACGTTCTATCAGAGTTTATATCAATATCTAAAAAATTAATCTTATAATCAAACCATTCCCAACCATGATGGAACATAAGTTCCCTTTCCAACGCCTGAATACAAGTTGGTAAAATGCCCCAACCTCGATACACACCACCTAATAATTTAATATTGCCCGTTCGTAGCAAAATAGACTTAAAAGATTCCCCATTGAGTAATCCATAATATCTACCATCAGGAAAATCAATCATAGTAGGTGCGAATCTATGGCCACCAAAGTGACTTGCTTTCCAAATCCTAGTATTTTTTAAACCCAATTCGGAAATAGTTTTTTTAGCTTCCATATAAAACGGATTACCATATTTAGCACAGCACTTATCATGGCTACCGTGAGTACAAACTAACATATCCCTAATTTGATTTTCTTGAATATTAATATCTAAATTATCCCCGGCTAAATATTTTTGAATAACAGGAGCCATTTTTTCAGGATGATCTACATCAAATTCATATTTTTTATAACCATTTATAAATGAACTTTGCTCTTTTTCATAGATTAAAATTTTTCTATTATTTTGTCTTTGATTTTGATTTTGAGTGATTAGTAAAAATCTGACTGAAAGCTTAGATTTACTGACTTCTCTCATCAAAATATCTAAGTTTTCTGGTAGATAACGAGACTCGGAAGCATTATAATCCCAAGGATAAGGGCACTCTATCAACACATATATTGAATAGTTTGTACCACTTCCAATAATATCTTCATTTGCTTGTCGGCAAGCATCAGCGCAAAAAAATGTATTCATGTTTAAACTCCAGGTTCTACAAAAATAACTCTTTCATTAACTAACTTCGATAACATTGGCATAATATCTATTTCCCAGTCATAATCTGGGAGTAAATTTATGACGTCTTTTCCAGTAAATGTTTCTCGACTAAATAAATTTTCAATAAACTTTTCTGGCACTCCTTTAATAGATACTTCTTTACCAGAAACTATGATTTTATATTCATCTTCTCGCTCGGATATTTGAGAAATTTTTAAACGTTGAAATTGAGGTATTTTAAACTTAGTTTCAATACCATTATCAAATATATTAAATCCGGCTTGATATGGCAAAGCATATTGATAGATAGGTTTTCCCAAACTATCTAAATAGCTATAATATTCTTCGCTAATATTATGATTATTTATATACTGTTCTAAGTCTTGAATTAAGGTTTCTACACTTAGATTAAAAGAATTATTATCTATTCTTAAAGGTAGACTTTGTCTCCACTCTTCTCTGTGTTGTAATTTACAGATTAACCATTCCAATAGATCGATACCTGTTTTACTGTGAATACCTAAAGTTAGATGAATAGATGGTTCTTCTTTTGTAACTGCGTAATGCCAATGTCCGCGAGGTATATAAAGTACATCTCCTGGATGCAAAATACAACTTAAATAAGCTTCTTCTTCTGGTGGTTCAAGAGAGGATGATTTCTGATTTGGCAATGGGTATTTTAAAGTGTCGGTGTAGACATACCATTGTTTGCTTCCTTCTACTTGCAGAATAAATACATCGTGAGTATCGTAGTGACGAGAAAAACCTTGTTTACTAGACCAGGAGCAGTAAGCATTGACCTGAGTAGGATATCCTAACTCATAACTAAGTTTTGAGGCCAACATTGAAACCTCTGGAATCCTTTGATGAATTTGGTCTATGATTAAGGTCCCACCTTTCTGACACCATTGGGTAAGATTTTTATTTTCTTTGGCCTCCAGAACTTTTCCATCAAATGCCACGCGCACATCGGGATATTTTATTTGATGAAAGTTCAATAGATGGTTGAGTTTGTCCCATGAAAATAGGTCTGTAAAATCTTTCTGTCCTTTACTGGAGATGGCGATCGCTTTTTTAGTCCAGTTGTTTTCCAGAAACTCTTCCTGGGGTAATGGCTGTATTAAATATTTTAGGCACAACATAATCGATATTTTTTTCTATTAATTTTTGAAAATAATCATAAGATGGGTTTTTCCATAATTCTTAACCTTCTTATATTATAGAGCTACCTAAAATTGATTCTGTATTCTTTGATAGAGCTGTATTAAATACTTGAGGTACAACATAATTGATAAACTTTCCTATTAATTTTTTGACATAATCATAAACATGGTTTTTTATAGAATTCTTAAATTTTTGACATTAAAAGCTACCTAAAATTGGTTTTGTATTATTTGATAGATCGATAAAGCTGGAATACTTTGTTATTCTCAGACCTAACCAATAACCTTTTTTACCGAATTATTAATTATTAATAATTAATAATTAAATAATTCTGGTTTAAAGCCTCCCCTTTGAAGGGGAAAAAAAGAAATAATATTTCCTTATATTCAATT
>NZ_JAAHGK010001004.1:0-2887 GCF_010672505.1 Okeania sp. SIO2B9
TCATTATTCATTATTCATTATTCATTATTCATTATTCATTATTCATTATTCATTATTCATTATTCATTATTCATTATTCATTATTCATTATTCATTATTCATTATTCATTATTCATTATTCATTATTCATTATTGAATTCTACCATTTGTAAAAAACATTTATCAATTTGGTATTATAAAAGCTTTATTGACTGAGCTAGAAAAATCTAGCTACAAAAGTCAGATCTGAAGTCTATATTCATTTAAAACCCGTCCTTAAGAACAGGTTATTATTGCTGTTAACGCAGTTCCTCCGGAGGAGGCTAGCTGACAGCTAATAGCTGTTTGCGCAGCATTCCGCAGGAAATGCTTACGTAAATAGTTGTTTTCCTCAAGTGAGAAAAATAATTGCTCGATTATCGATTTCCTGCAAATTTTTGATAATCTTCAAGCAACCAATTTGGTAATTTACTCATATCCTGAATTTGCAATTGTCCTTGACGACAATATAATATTGTTGCTAACAAATAATTAATAGCTTTTGGTGCTTCTATTCCTTTGGCAAGTTGACCAGCTAACTGTTGTAAAAATGTTTGTTCGTTATTAGTTAAAGTTTGATTTTGCATCCCGCTACTGAGTAATGCTTGATAAGCTTTACCCATTTTTCCTGAGTAAAAAGTTTCTAGTTTTTGAGATTCTAAATTTATCCAAAAATCAGCCATTTGTTTTCTGATTTTACGCAACTCTTGAACTACAGATTCATCAGATGGGTCGATATAGTAAAGATTTACACTACCCAATAATTGATTGATAAATTTTTGCTGTGAAATGTCTAAATCATCTGTTTGATTTGCTGTTAAAACTACATTTTTTTCTGGCTTAACTTCAGCGACTTTAACTGGATAATTTTCTGATAAATGAGGGGATTTAGATTTAAAAGCTTTTTCCAACTTCTCTGCAACTTCTCGACTTTCAAATATCTGTTTATAATCATCTATCAACCACTGAGGTAAACGATTTTTAGCATCTCTGACTAACATTTTGCTTGGAGGAAAATATAACATTGCTCCTAAAAGTGTATTAATAGCTTTTGGGTTAGTTAAACCCATACTTGTCTCAGCTAATTCTTTGAGAAATTTTTGTTCATCTTCAGTCTGGGGTTCGTTTTGAATTCCACTTTTTAATAAAGTTTGATATGCTTGTTTAACTTTGCCTTGATAAGTATTTTCTAATTCTTGAGGAGCTACAGCTAACCAAAAATCAGCTATTTGTTGACGAATTTGACGTAATTCTTCTATTAAAGATTGGTCAGTAGGGTCAATTTCATAGAGATTTACACAACCAATCAAACGATTGATAAATTCAGAAGTTAAAGAATTTTTCTCTGTAGATTTTATAGTTTTTGGCGCGTGAATATTTTGCCATTCTTGGAATAATTTTTGGAATAATTTACCTATCTGTGTAGAGTAACTAAGACTGTCTAAAAATGAAGGGTTTTGCTGCATTTTTTCCATAATTTCTTGCCGCTTTTGTTGTCGCCACTCGGAATTAGTTGCCAGTTTCACTGCTAAATTAATATAACTTTCTTCTCCATCAGTAATAAGATCCTCGATATTAATTTCCCGTAACAAGGCGGATGCTTGCCTAAACCTTAAGGCATTTCCTTCCACGACAACTGGCGGTAGTCCGACCATTAAGGGATCTAATAGAGAAGTTGCCCCACCGTAGGGGAAAGAATCTAAATAAATATCTGCTAACTCTAAACATTTTTTGATATCTGATTTGCTTGGTAGTGCTTTAATGACCGCCAAACGATTACTATCAATGCCATGTCGTTCTAAAGTCTCTCGTATTTGTTGGATAAAAGGTCTGACTTGATAAGAATTTGTCCAGTTGGGATTAAAGGGATATATGACTAAAATGGAATTGGGCACTGCACTGAGAATTTTGGCCCAAGTCTCCTGCATCTCAGGTATGATTTTGTAGAAATTAGCACCAGAAATAAAGATGGTGGTTTCATCGGTTGCCCCCCAACTGGAGCGGAGGGGTTGTACTACTGGAAGAGTTTCGGCAATGGGGTCTCGGAAACATAGTCCGGAACCTTCTAGGTTGACCAATTTTTCCTTATAGTGTTCTTGAGTCGTTTCGGTCGGGGCGGTTAATTTGCCAGAGATATAATAGTCTATAGACTTCATCCCAGTAGTAGTGGGGGAATTAATAGATGTTACTTGAACTCTTGCTAGTCGGTGTATTGCCAGCAAGGTAGAATTTTTGATAGTAGCGGTAATATTAGAAGCGAAAAATAGAAGATCGAGATTGTCGCTACGAATAGTTTGTACTTGATTTTTTAGTTCATTTGGTAGTTCTAGAAATTTGTCGGCGCGACTTTGACAATATTGTTCTAAGGGATGTCCGTTAGATTTTATTGCATAGAGAAATATCTCAAATTTACTCCGGTCTAAATGTTCAAATACTGGGAGTAAAGAATATGTTTCTGTTTGGGGAGAATAGTGATCTTTGATAATTCCCAAGCGAATTTTCTGGCGGTCAAACGGGCGAGACTCCATCGTATAATCTAACTGGAAACCACGATTTTTAAGAACAAATTCGATAATTTCTGCCCGTTTAATGTAGAGATTTTTTAAATTTGGAGTAGTCGTAAAATATAGAGGTATCCAATTAGCATTTTCCACAAACAATGAGGCGATCGCTTGCCATAATTCGGATTCGGGATTTGTGGATATATTATTATGAACATAACTCAACCATCCATTCAGAAAATGATAATAATTATCTGTTTCTCCTATTTCTTGGAAAAGCTGAGGAGAGGCAAACATAAATTTTAAATAGTCTGTAGCAAACCAGTTAGGAATGGGAGCTTTTTCATATTTAAGTTCTAGTCGATAGA
>NZ_JAAHGK010001005.1:0-2887 GCF_010672505.1 Okeania sp. SIO2B9
TTCCCTTTTGTGATAACTTGATGACGAGATAGAAATCAGAAACTGTACTATTATTATAAATTACAATCTGCTTCACCGATTTTTCCTATGGCTACTGATAGTCAGAAAAAAACTCAATATAAATATTTAGGAAAACCAGGAAGTGAAGCTGATATTGATGCAGTTGAAAAAATGACTCGAAGGGATATTATTGATGAGTTGGAGAGGGTTATTTATTCTCTTCCAGAAAGTTATTTAGATATCTGTTTCGGTGGAGAAATTGAACCAGACCCATCCTATGCTCTTCAGGATGATCAATAATGTGAGAAACGAAGATAATTCCAGATTTGATTCTGTTTCTAAACCCTAATCCCAGTAGTTAGCGTAAATAAATATTACGCTAACTACTCCGTTTTTGTCCAAAGTCTAACACGTTAGAAACCATATTAATTCCAGCATCAGTAAACACTAACCCTAAAGCTAATGTTCATATCTATACTAGGATGGCTATATATTTATGTATGTTTAAACTTTACAATACTCGATCTGCTATTTTTGGAAAAACTCCCTTTAGCAGGCATTGCTTGTTTCACAGGTATATCAGAGTTGTGCCCACAAAAATATATAAATCAATAACCTTTTTCCTTCTGCTTTCTCCTTACCGAAAAATTAAAGTATAAAGCCTCTCCATTCATGGATAAAAAAGAAAAAAATCCTTTGAGGCAATTCTCTTCTTTATAAAAAGAGGTAATTATTAATTATTAATTGTTAATTATTGATTGTTGAACCATAACGGTAATTTTTATCGCCTACCTACTTATTTATAATCTAAAATATGTCTACTAATACTAATATATTTAATACTGAACGTTTACTCTTCACTCCAGCAATACCTGAATCTAGTGCCATACCAATTATTTTTGCTTTTCCTAATGAATATACTGTAGGAATAACTAGCCTTGGTTATCAGATTGTTTGGGCAACTTTAGCAATGCGTTCCGATCTACAAGTTAGTCGTTTATTTACTGATATTAATGAACCTCTTCCACAGCAAACAGAATTATTTGGTTTTTCTGTTTCTTGGGAACTTGATTATGTCAATATTTTCCAGATTATGGAATCTTTAGAAATTCCTATTAGAGCTAAAAATCGTTCAGCAAAAAATTATCCAATAATATTTGGTGGCGGACCTGTTTTAACGGCAAACCCTGAACCTTTTGCTGATTTTTTTGATGTAATTTTATTGGGAGATGGGGAAAATTTATTGGGGGATTTTATTGATGCTTATAAAGAAGTTAGAGGAGAGGATAAACAAGTAATATTAAGACATTTAGCACAAGTTCCAGGAATTTATATTCCGAGTCTTTATGAAGTAACTTATGAAAGTGTTGATGGTGCTATTAAATCTATTGAACCTATAGATAAGGATATTCCTGTTGTAGTGCAAAAACAAACCTATCGGGGTAATACTTTATCTGTTTCTACTGTGGTGACTGAAAAGGCAGCTTGGGAAAATATTTTTATGGTAGAAGTGGTGAGAAGTTGCCCGGAAATGTGTCGTTTTTGTTTGGCAAGTTATCTGACTTTACCATTTAGAAGTGCTAGTTTAGAAGGGTCTCTAATTCCTGCTATTGAAAAGGGATTAACTGTTACAAAACGTTTGGGTTTATTGGGAGCTTCGGTAACTCAACATCCTGAATTTGATAGTTTATTGAATTATTTGAATCAGCCAAAATATGATGATGTGCGGTTGAGTATTGCATCGGTTAGAACAAATACGGTGACGGAAAAATTAGCAAAAATTTTAAGTAATAGGGATACAAAATCAATTACTATTGCTGTAGAAAGTGGGAGCGATCGCCTACGAAAAATAATTAATAAAAAGTTGGAAAATGAGGAAATTATTGAAGCTGCTGTTAATGCTAAAGCTGGTGGTTTAAAAGCTATTAAGTTTTATGGAATGGTGGGTTTACCTGGAGAGGAAGTAGAAGATTTAGATGCTACGATAGAAATGATGTTGGCTTTGAAAAAAGCTGCTCCTGGTTTAAGATTAAGTTTGGGATGTAGCACTTTTGTACCGAAATCTCACACACCTTTTCAATGGTTTGGAGTCAACTCTCAATCAGAAAAAAGGCTGAAGTTTTTGGAGAAACAACTACGGTCAAAAGGGATAGATTTTCGCCCAGAAAGTTATAAATGGTCGGTGATACAGGGATTAATTTCTAGGGGAGATAGAAGGTTATCTAATTTATTAGAATTGGTAAGGAATTATGGGGATTCTTTGGGTAGTTATAAGAGAGCTTTTAAGGAGTTGCGTGGGGAGTTACCAGAGTTGGATTTTTATGTTTTTGATGATTGGAAGTTAGAGCAAATTTTGCCTTGGAATCATATTCAAGGTCCTCTACCAATAACAACTTTAAAGAAACATTTAGCAGAGGCAATAGGGGAAGTCAGAAGTCAGAAGTTAGAAGTTAGAAGTTAGAAGTAATCCCTGACTGAGTTGTATTGAAGAAGGAGACAGGAGACAGGAGACAGGAGACAGGAGGAAAATTACATGGGGATTCGCTCCCCCAAGTAATGCGTGAACACCCCCGTTGACGGTGGAGTATTAAACCCACAAAGAAAATGATAATTCAGCTATTAGCTGTCAGCTTGAGCGTAACAAGACTGCTTCATAAAACTGATACAAAGCGTCACATCGATGCGACAAATTGATGTTTACTTCCTGCTTCTGCTGAGGCCGTCGGCGGTTACTCATCCACAGGCATTAACGGTCAAGCCAACCGCATCTCTACACTCTATACTTACATTTAAGTCTTTGTCAATTAACATAACTAAAAAAGTCCTCAAACCCTTACTACGCCGTTTTAGCGTAGGAAGCGGGATTTCAGGATAGGTCTACGTCTAT
>NZ_JAAHGK010001006.1:0-2876 GCF_010672505.1 Okeania sp. SIO2B9
CAGGGGTTTTCAGAGGATGATTAACCAGATTCAGATTCATGGTCATACTGACTCAAGGATCCAACTCAATGCCGATCATTTTTAGCTTGGCTATTGACCATTTATTTTACGATCGCGATCACACTTCTGAGTATTCTATCTCAGGAAGAAGGCATTGCTTCTACTGGTCACTTATTTCTGCCATCCTGCACTAGATTAAAAAATGAATATGGATTAGACTAATGGCAAAGTATCAATTTTCTGAGGATGCAATTTTATATCAAGTCAGAAGTCAAAAGTCAAAAGTAAGGTTTGTCGGGTGCGTTAGGAAGTTAAAAATTCAAAAGTAAAATTTGTAGTAGATTGACACAGCTAAAACTGTGCAGCTATAATCAGACATAATATTACTCCCTTTGATCGAATTCTTTTTCTACTTGCGGAGTGAGAAATATCTCTTGAAATTTCTCTACCGATTTTGGATGGATAAACAATATAGCAATGCCAATAATGGCAAATATTGTACATAACAAGTAGTAAATAATTTGCCCATTCTGCATCCAAGTCAAGGAATCTAGAAATCCAAATTTCTTGGGTTTTTCTATTTCTGGTTCTGGAGAATTTGCTGTTACTTTACCTTGAATCTTACTCTCGTCACCGAATACATTACCCACAATATTTCCATCTTTATTTTCTATATTTTGGCTTTGGTCATTGACAATTTTTTTTGTCATGGTTTTATTCCCAACAATATTATTACTATCTATAACAAAATCTCTACTATCAACTATATAAATATCATTTGGACGATGACTAGCTTGTAAAAATTCTCTACTCAAGTCTCCGTCTATTACATCATCAATGTCTATTACATGATCAATTAAACTTCGGATATCCACTTCATCATAGGGATAATTATCGCAGTTAGTTTTTTGTCTGCCATTACTTTTCCATTCGTTTAATTTCTCAAATTTGTATCCGGGATGGTTGTTAATTGATTATCACTTAAATCAAGCCTAATTAAATTGGTGAGTTGAGTAATTGATTCCGGGATATTTGTTAACTGATTACCACCTAAATAAAGCCCAGTTAAATTGATGAGTTTAGAGATTGATTCCGGGATGTTTTTTAATTGATTATCACTTAAATCCAGCCCAGTTAAGTTCCTGAGTTTAGAGATTGAATCCGGGATAGTTGTTAATTGATTACCACCTAGATAAAGCCTAGTTAAATTGGTGAGTTTAGAGATTGACTCCGAAATGTTTGTTAATTGATTATTTCTTAAATTTAATACTTCTAGCTGCTCTAGCTTCCAAACCTCAGTAGGGATTTCAGTCAATATTTCATCATCTCTGCTCAAAGAAACATTACTTAAGTTTAATTCCTTAAGTTTTTTATCTTTAGCTACTTGTATTCTTTCTCGAAAACGTCGTGGTATCTGATTCTGCTGATTTGTTTTAGGAAAATTCATAGCTCAATAAAAGAATTTTTACAATTATTGTAATAGCTACAAATACAAACATCGATTTTCCATAACCATCATAACTTTCTTACTTCAACCCAACCTAAAAAAAATTCTTATAAATAACCACCCAATGTTTTGCCTCAAAAATTTTCTCAGTATTTCAGCAACGTGCTAGAACATTATTGTATAGAATTTTTGGCGTTGGTAATTTGAGATATGATACCATGTCTGGATAAGAGCGCAATAGAACTCCGTGACCTTTACGCTCCCCGAAAAACTTTATCTTTCTACTCGGGGTTTCTTCTTCTTTCTTTCCTTCTGACTCCTGACTCCTGACTCCTAAAGAATTAAGATTCATATCATACACTAATTTACCAACGCCGAATTTTTCAGTAAGTGTGGATACACTGCTGGAGATCCCCCCTAACCCCCCTTGACAAGGGGGGAAACCGGAAGTCCCCCTTTTTAAGGGGGATTTAGGGGGATCGTTGTTTTTCGTACCTCATGCGTAAGTCCCGATCATACTTACTAGATGGCAAAACTAAGACGTTATAGTTATGGGTGCCTGATTTGTAGAAGTAACCTACTTAGTAGATGGAAAACTAAGACGTTATAGTTATGAGTGCCTAATTTTTCATCACCACAAAAGCGACAACAATAGAAAAACTAAGACGTTATAGTTAGCAGACAGAGATTCCTACTCTAAAACTTTGATAAAATTGCTTTTTCTCTTTTAAAGATAATAAAGCTGATAGCTGACTGCTGAATACTGAATGCTTACCATACTATTCCAACCAAGATGAAAGGTCTCTATCAATTAAATCTTGTAATTTGAGAATATCTTCACGGTAGAATTCAGTTAATAGTTGACGCTCTTCTGAAGAAAGAGGTTTGAGTTCTTTTCCTGCTGAATTTAACTTAATTATACTAGAGCGTAATTTCTGCCGCATTTCTAAAGGCATTAATACTCTAAGCGTTGATGAAATAGCTGTCCTAACTGGATTTTTTGTTTTCAATAAATTATTCAATGTTTGATTCTTAGGTACAGCCGCACTTTGACTACGCTTTGAAGTATCAGGGTTAAATGTATCATCTACCCCAATAAATCTATAAATCTCTTGCATAACCTTTAAAGAATCTTTAGTTAAATCATCATGGAGAATAATTTTTAATTTTTCCCGGTCGAAACTATCAAAATAATGTTTGATAGGAGAATAATATAATCCTTTCTTGATTGTTGAAGAACTATCTGCACGAAATTTAACTTGTTCGCTTAGAGAACGAACTTTTCCCACATTTATCCCATCGCGAAGGTGCATTAAATAATCAGAATAAGCTCTGTCTACAGGATTTCTCAATATAGCAATCATTTTCACATCAGGAACATAACGTTGAATCATTTCCGATGAAGTTTTATAGTTAACAAGATATTTAA
>NZ_JAAHGK010001007.1:0-2876 GCF_010672505.1 Okeania sp. SIO2B9
CATATACTGTTGGTTTAGTACCAACAATATATGGAGATTTGTTTAGATCGTTTTTCAATAAATTTAAGTAGCATTGCAAAGCTGCAGTAGTAGTAAATAGACGCATTTTTTATAAAAATAATTATTGATAATTGGTAAGCATTCAGCACTCAGCACTCAGCACTCAGCTATTAAGTTATTATCCTAGAAGGAGAATTCAAAATTACGTTTGCGTAGCATTCCGTAGGAAATGATGCTAATAGCTGAATGCTTACCATTGCTATACTCAAGTTTATTAAGTATATTTTATTTCCTGTTCCCTACTAACAAATCTTATAGCAATTGAAGCAAAAGATGCGGACAGTTCAAAAGCTTAAAACTCAGACAAAGCAATATTTTCCCTATTACTTCTTCCTTCTTCCCTCTTCCTTCTTACTTCTTACTTCTTCCTCTATATATAATAGAAAAAGGAGGAAAAGATAGACTTTTCCCCCAAACTATTTATATAGACACTCTCACGAAACTATTAGAGTTACTACTCCTGTAATGATGTAGAGTGAAACATTCATTGACATCCTCCCGACGCTGCTCTAGGAGACAGCGCGGGATTCCTAACCATCGCTGATTAGGTCTTTCTGCTTCAATGCACCAGCCTCCAAGGTCAAGCCTCTTTTCGGTCTTACGGTCGCTCTACAGACTGACACTGCTAGCCCAGCAGCAAAACTTTAATTATAACACACTATTGGCATATACCGCAAAATTGATTGGTTTTTCCTCCGGAATGCTACGCAAACATCCCGACGCTCCCCTTCGGGAGAGCGTGGGTCTTCAACCAACGTTGAGATAAATGCCAAAATTAAGATCCACGAGAATCAATCACCTCAACCTTTACAGGAGCAACCCCACTCTGAATCATACCTAAAATACGAGCAGCCGCAGTAGATAAATCAATAACTCTGCCTGGAATAAATGGGCCTCGATCGTTAATCCTGACAACGACTGAACTACCATTATTGAGATTAGTCACTCGTACCTTTGTCCCAAAAGGCAGAGTTTTATGGGCTGCTGTCATTGCATATTGATTGTAACGTTCGCCACTGGCACTTAAGTTACCATGAAATCCAGGGCCGTACCAAGAAGCCCAACCTTGATCTTGGAAAGTAATAGGCCTAACAGCTATTTTTTGTGGTTCTGGCTGTGGTTTTGGTTTTGGTTGACCCGCTATTTCTTTTAAAGGAGGGGCATTATTAACTTGTCGTCTGAGACGGTTAGTTGCTTGTAGGGTATCTGTGGCTAAATCGTTAGTAGTATCTGGCAGAATAGTTTGCTTATCTATTTCTACTAATTTTTGGTCATTAACCAGAATCATGTAGCTTTCAGTATCTGTGTCCCACTTAGCTGTAATATCCAGATTAGGGTTTTCCTGCATAAGCTGATTTAGTTGGGAGGCAACTATTGATGCTCGCCACACAGGATCTTTTTGTTGGTTTGAATTAGAAGATTGAATAGTAGCTACTTTCACCGAAGAGTCTGAGTTAGACTCTGGACTATTATTTGCCTTCTTATCCTGAGAGTCAAGAAAAGTAAGAACTGGAATATTACGAACATAGAGAGTTGCAGCTTGACGACCAGTTAATTCATGGGCCATAATTTCAGTGACAGTCTCCTTCCCTTGTCTTGTGTTTAACTGGTATTCTCCAACTTTGAACACATTTGCCTGTCTATTGGCAACAGTTTTCTGTAAGTTATCATTTATTTCTAAGCTTCTATCTGTTGGTTCGTTCTTTTGATAAATTTTGTCTTCTTGAAGAGTATCAGCATAAGAGTAATCTACACCTACACTAGAAAATATCAAGAAAGTAGTCAGAAAAGTCCAAATTTTGTACTTCATAAACCTATTTTTTTTAAGCTATTTTTTTTAAGAAGCACCCATTGAGTTGAACTTATCTGGGCATAGTCCAGCTAAGACTATTCCGGATAACCCAAACTCTTAGAAAAAATCTACTCAAAACGAGTAATTGTATCCATCTCGTCTGTGAATGGGTTGGATATGATTTCGAGATACAGACAAGATTTTATCCCCATGTCGGATGTCAAAATTACCTTTACTTCTGACAGTTTTAATCCTGACTCCCTTTAATCCAATGTTTTTGCCTTTGACGACATTGATCATATCTCCAGTTTTCCAACCTGGTACAGGTTTTTTAGCCTGATAACCCTTGCGGGGAAAACCATATTTGTCCATCTGTACCATCTGCCTGCAACCATGTCCCATTGCTGTTACCATTAGGGGTTGATTCGTCAGCATTGCCATGCCAGGTTTGCATGGTGTTAATGGTTTTTTACTCGCGTCAAGCACGAATACATAATTAGTTGAGTTGGACATTTTTGCGTCCCTCCTACAAAAAGTGTAAAGTTGGCCTCGCCTGGTTATTTTGGCTTGTTAAGTTCGACACACTGGTTTTTCAAATCTCTTTACCTGTTTAATGCCAAACAATAGAGGTCAGAACTGGCCACGCATTCTGACGTATTGTGACCAAAATAACGTTTACTTATTGCTAAGTAGGCTGGACTAACCATTTAAGCGATTTGAGCGCTTTGATTAGATTTGTGGTTAGTCTTCGATGTTTAAGTATTATTAAGAGACTGCAATAGAGTATCACAAACTTTTAAGATTGGGAATCAAATTAGAAAAAAAATTTGGTTAATTTTATAGATACAAGACTGATGGTAAACTTCTAAAGGCTAGACATCCTGACAAAGCTAGTGTCGCTACGCGGAAGTTAAAAATCAAAATTCAAAATTCAAAAGTATTGATTGGTAAGGCTTTTAAGATTTTGTAACTGGTCAGTTATTTCCGCCGTCCTGCACTAGGGATTGATGAAATTGCCTTTGCA
>NZ_JAAHGK010001008.1:0-2871 GCF_010672505.1 Okeania sp. SIO2B9
TGTTATCTCTTGATAGATATAAAATCAGAGAAATATTCTGGCCATTTACCAAGAGACTTATTGCTCAATACTATTTAATGATTGTGATTTATTGAGTCTTTTTTTTAAACAGGGATTGCACCAAACATCTGATTCGGATTTCACTACCTAAGCAGTTTTAATATAATACCAAGGGCGATCGAGCCATACCTTCAACAATTAATAATTAATAATTACCTCTCCTTGAAAAGAAGAGAATTGACGCGGAGCGTGAAAATTTTTTCTTCTCTTGGTCGATTGGATATGGCGAGGAGACCTTGCCATCCCACCCTTCAGGAAGCTCCGAAGATCGACTGCTTTTTTCTCCTTTAAAGGAGAAGCTTTAAACCTTAATTATTCGGTAATAGTAAGGGTAAAGAAGGAGGAAAAAGAAATAAATAAGAAAAAGGGAAACAATATATATTAATTCTATATATTATAAAAAGTAAGACTATTAAAGAGTTAATCTGTTGAGGAAAATCAATAATTTACAGGAATTGTCTAAATAACTCAAAAAAAATGCGCGATCGCCAGTCTATTTTACTGCTTTTTTTGTCTAAAATTATAATTTTGCCATAAGATGTTTTTTGAGCATTCTATATCAGGAACTTGCTTCTTATTATTAAGAGACTTAATTGAAACTCCAGAGTGGCCAGATAATTATCAAAAAAAGATGTTATATCCACCTAATTATCAAAAAATTTAGAAGTTTTTATGAGCAGTCAAAAAATAATCTGAAATTCAATTTTTTAATAAAATTATATATACAAGCGGAATTATTTACTATCCCTCGCGCGTGGTTCAGGGTTACACAGAAATCATATTAGAATGATCAGGCTTAAACCTTGGCAAAGACCTTTAGCATTTTTCGCTTATCTAGTTAATGATTCTCGGAAAGCTTTATCTTACTTTATCAAAAACTATAATTTGCTGAAAACTGATATAGTTGCTGCTTGTGAAATGACACTACTATTAAGCATTTTAGTTAGTCCATTTTATCTATGGAAAGTGCAATTATACCAGGAATTAAAAGTCAGGCAACAGAGCCATCAAATTTCGGCTGTCGCTGACATGAAAGGCGACGTACAGTCAGAAGGAAAATCGTTGTCGTTACCCAATTTGAGTTCTTAAGAATGTCCTAAAAATTCTGGCTACTGCTATTTTAAGAAAAATATGGGAGCATCCAGTTTTTGTAAAAGCATTACCTAAAGTAAGGACTTACCAATGTTTTTAGCACCCCTTAAAACATCTAATACCAATTTGATAAATCTTTGCTACATTTTCTTGAGTGGGGGAGTAGGGGAGCAGGGGAGTGGGGGAGAAGTCAACACAAGAATAATTAATACTAACTAGCTAATAATTGTCAAAAAGGTTAAAGAGCAAGTTTTAATTATTTAATAATTGAAGTCTCACCTAAGTATAGCATTCTCTTTTCAAATTGGTATAACGTGAAAAATTGGGATACTTCCAAAAATATACATATTGCTGTAGATAAATGAAAAAAATAAAGTAATATCATGTCCGGTTAAATAGTTATAATTAAAGCTCGTAGTAGGGCTTTAGCCCTAAGTATAGATAGGGCTAAAGCCCTACTACAAACAAAAAAGTCATTTCCCCATTTTTGGTTTAAGGCTTAAAAATACAAAATCTCTGATGAAACCGACTATTTACTTTTATATCCCTCGTAAATTATTTCCCCAAAAGTTACCTGAAAATCCCCATGAGAATTGGGCTGGATTTGGTATAGGAATTTATGCTTGGACATTGCAAACTTATCTGCGTCTAAAAGCAGATGGTTTTTCTTGTGAATTAGTAGATTATTTACCCCAGTCTGGAATTGTTATTGTTCATCGCAATTCTCTTTATATTCATAAAGGCATTAAACCAGGAAAAAATTTACTTCTAATTTGTCTTAAAGCAGAATTAAATTTTTATCCCTATGCTCAAATTCATGTGGTACAAAATCCTCAAGAAATAACACCTATAAATAATTATAACTACTATATACCTCATTGGACACAACCAGGATTAATTACTCGGAATATTGAACGGGGTAATCAGTTTAAAAATATTGTTTTTTTTGGTCATAAAAATAATTTAGCTCCGGAACTCTTAAGTTTGAATTGGACAAATGAACTCAATAAACTAGATTTAAATTGGCGTCCGATTATTAATCAAAATCACTCAACGAATTATCAAAAAATTGATAATCGTTGGAATGATTATAGTCAAGCTGATGCAGTAGTTGCTATCCGAAGTTTTGGCAAACAGAATAAATATATAAATAAACCAGCAACTAAACTTTATAATGCTTGGTTAGCAGGTGTTCCCGCTATATTAGGTTATGAATCTGCATATCGTACAGAAGGAAAACCTAACTTCAATTATTTAGAAGTTACTTCTTTGAAGGAGTTGCTTGACAGTTTAAAGAAGCTAAAATCAGATATAAACTTACGTCAGACTTTAGTAAATAATGGTCAATTACAAGTAGAAAAAATTAATCCTGCTCAAACTACTAAAAAGTGGCGTTACTTTCTCACAGAAATTGCAATTCCTGCTTTTGATGACTGGTGTTCTAAATCTAGTTTAGTTCAAAATATGATTCTCGAAACTCGTTATTTATCTTGGGCGATCGAGCGAGGAAAGTCTAAAATTATGTCTGTTGCATCAAATCTTAAACTATGAAACTATTTTACTACAAACGTCGAGATGGGTTTAGTAATTTTGGAGATGAATTAAATAATTGGTTATGGCCTCAACTCCTACCAGAATTTTTTGATGAAGATGAAACAACGACTTTTATTGGTATTGGAACTCTATTAAATCAACTCTTACCTCAACGAATTCCCCAAG
>NZ_JAAHGK010001009.1:0-2867 GCF_010672505.1 Okeania sp. SIO2B9
ACCTAATTTCTCGATTTACTTTGGGTGGTGTTTTGGTATTTGTTTGAGATTTTAAGATATAGATGGTTTTTTCAGTTCTCAACACTACATATCTAAGACGTTATAGTTTTTCTTTACTATATATAGTGGTTTTACCTAATTTCTCGATTTACTTTGGGTGGTGTTTTTGTGTAAACCCTAAATTTATTATTACTGGAAAAAAAAGTTAAACTACAGAGACTTTTATTGCTACACAAAATAGTTCAAATGCTTTCTTTGGTAGTAGTGCATAGTAATGGTAAAAGTTAGAGGGAGCGATAATTTTTCACGACTTACTCTCAAAATACTGTTGAATATCTGGGAGAATAAATATTTCGGTAAATATCAAATTTTGTCCTTAAACATTACTATGCAGGACTACCCTTTCTTTTTTCTTGAAAAGCTTTCAAGAAATTTGTTAAGGAGTAGGTAATTTTTCTTGAGTAGTTTGTCGCCCCAAACTGGTAAGTACATCAGAAGCTTCTACCATACCTTTAAATTCTTTTTCTTCATCAACTACCGCTAGAGGAAATCCTTGTTTATAAAGGTGAAAAATATTTCCTAGATGAGCAGAAACATCAATTATAGGAAAATCAGTTTCTATCACCCCCATAATATCTTCTTTTTCCTGTTTGAGACTGGTTTCTAGATGTTCTTTTTTTACCAAACCAACAGGTTTATTCTGTTGATCGAGCACATACATAACTTGGAGATTATGGTCTAACATTTTTTTCAGCCCAGAGCCAACAGAATCTTGGCCAATCCTCAGAGAAGCTGTTTGATTAATAATAGAACCTACTGTAATAAATTGTGCAGGATTTACCTCTTGGATGAAAGCAGTGATATAATCATTTTTTGGTTGAGTGAGTAATTCTTCTGGTGTCCCCAATTGAACAATTGCCCCTGCTTTCATTACAGCAATACGATCGCCTAGTTTCAAAGCCTCTTGAATATCATGACTAATAAACACAATAGTTTTGTGTAATTCTTTCTGGAGTCGCAACAATTCATCTTGCATCTCTCCCCTAGTCAATGGGTCAAGGGCACTAAAAGCTTCGTCCATTAATAAAATTTCTGCATCAGTAGCCAAAGCACGGGCCAAACCCACTCGTTGCTGCATTCCCCCACTCAAAGAGGTCGGTTTATAATCTGCCCATTTAGCTAAACCCACAACTTCTAATGTTTCTAGTGCTTTCTGGCGACGATTAATTCGTTCAACTCCCCGCACCTTTAGTCCATACTCTACATTTTCAGCGACTGTTTTGTGAGGAAACAACCCAAAACGTTGAAAAACCATTGAGACTTTATTAAGTCGTATTTCTCGCATTCGTGTCTCACCAACGTGAGCAACATCTTCATCATCAATATAAATATGTCCGCTAGTGGGATGAATCAAACGATTAATACATCGAGCCAGGGTAGATTTTCCTGAGCCGGATAAACCCATTAATACAAATATTTCCCCTTGATTAATCTCAAGAGATATATCGGCCAATCCTAATACATTACCTGTGGATTGCAGTATATAATCTCTTGTTTTACCTTCCCGAAACAACTTAAGAGCGGCAAGATGTTTTTTGCCATAAATTTTAATGAGATTTTTTATAATTATTTTGGGTGGCATATTTTTATTTAATCATTAATTTAAGTTAACAGAAATTAATTAGTTATATTTTAGTACTTTCCAATTATTTTGTAGAGAATATATATTGGATATATTGGTGACGATAGTTAGCGTGCAATTTGGCGTTGCTGAGGGGCGGGATGAATCTAGAGGGAACGGGCAAATCCCAAAACTTAAGATAGTGAATTAATAGTCGGATGGAATGTTTAAGCATCTCTATTGACTTGGAATCACACAAGGTCTTGCGATGTAAGCGAGCCAAATAATGTCTTAGACCTGTATTTTCTCCCTCTACTCGGGTCATGTAGGTCTTGCTCACTATCTGGTCGCCCGATACGAATATACTGGGGGTACACCTTAAACCCATCAGTAACGTAGAAGAAGCACTGCCACAGTCCAACAATCTGCCATAGAGGTTCAAAAGTCAGAGCACTATGGTCTCCTACCACCCAACCTAATATACCAGCTTGGAAGTGGTCAACTGCTGTCCAGAGCCAGATTTTCTTTTTTTTGAGCCGACAAAAGTTTGTAGTTCGTCAAGGAACCCAACTTCAGGAATTTCGGAGGGTTCATAGGCATCTGGTAACTGTTCTCCGACCTGTCGTCACCATCGGATGACGGTGGTATGATGAATTCCTGTTACCCGTTCTATCCCACGAAAACCCATACCATTGACATACATTTTTAGACAAATGAGACGAGCATCGTCACTGTATCCTAGTTAAGTTTGAGGATTCGATACAAATTGGCGACCGCAATTGACACAAATGTGGTTCTGCTGGCCGCGTCTGCGACCGTTCTTACGGATATGTTTAGATTGGCACTCTGGACATTCCACATTTTTTCCCTTTGACTTGCTCTGTCCCAACCTATCATTCATCCCGCAAATCTGCAACGCCTGCAATTTATTTGGGCTTTGGATAAAGTGTAAAATTATCAACAATTAAGCTTTGGTCAAATTGTCATTAAAATAGAAAATTAACTATATTAGTAGACATATCCAAATCTGCCAATTTTGTAATGGTGACGTCAGGGCTTGAGAACCGTTTTTCGAGATTTCTAGTAGGTAGACAAAAATTATTTGTATATTTGCTACTCGTAAGAAATTCACTTTACTAAAATAATATTCAAAAACGAAAGTTAAGATTTCTGCCTAGAGATGATTTAGGCATCTAAATAATATTATGTCCGGTTGAATAGTTATAAATAACGAGAAGAGTAGTCA
>NZ_JAAHGK010000101.1:0-10095 GCF_010672505.1 Okeania sp. SIO2B9
CCATTACCGCCAACGAAAGGCCTGACATGTCTGACCAGCCCACCGCCCTTGATCTTCCGCAAGCCGACCCGCTGCCGCCAGAGACGCAGAAATACTTCGACATCTATCTTCTTCCTTTTTCCTCCTTACCAAAAAATTTTGGTTGAAAGCCTCCTCTTTTCAGAGGATAAAAAGAAAAATTTTCCTTTGAGTCAATCCTCTCCCTTAAAAAGAAGAGGTAATTCTAAATTCTAAATTCTAAATTCTAAATTCTTGAATTTTTCCTTCTTCAGAAGATTTGAGTAATTTGCTCTTGCCAAATTTTCACGAGGTTAGCTACTGCATTATCCCAACTATATTTAACAACAGATTCTTTGGCATTAATACCCATTTGAATCTGTAAATTCTTATCTTCTATTAATAGCTTCAATTTCTCACAAAAATTTTCCTGATTTCTGGGTGTAAATAATAAACCATTCGATCCATCTTGAATATTTTCCACGACTCCTCCTGCTTGAGGAGCAATTACTGGAATACCTGCGGCAAAAGCTTCTAATACAGTTAAACCTCTGGTTTCTTTTTCTGAAGCAGTGACATGAAAATCGCTATTTTTCAAAATATTAGGTATATTCTCTGGAGGTACTCTACCTAATAAATATACATTTTTTGTCAGTTTAGTTAATCTATTTAATATTTCATCGCGCATCGGACCATCACCAACAATTATGATGGCAATATTTTCTAGATTTACTAATTGCTGAAGTTTGACAAAAGCATCTAAGGTAAATTGCCAACCTTTATCTTCGGTTAATCTGCCTAAAAAAACTATTTTTACTTTGTTGGTTAAATCAGGGATTTGATAATTTGATTCCCAAAAATTAGCTGTTTTTCTCGCTGACTGAAATTTCTCCACGTCAAAACCATGAAAATTGGTATATTTAACATTCTTGATACCCATATTCACAATTTTTTCATAGGTAACGCTGCTAGAAACCAAAGTTAAGTCATATTGGTTGTAAATAGAGACAAAACTTTTTTCAAAGATTAATTTCAACATCAAGTTAATCCCTTTTGGCAAAGGTAAGAAATCTTCAAAATAGTCTAAAAAATTAGTTCTGAAAGTACAAACACAGGGAATTTTATGTTGTTGAGCAAATTGGATGCCAGCTAAACGAAAAAAAGCAAAAAATAATCTTTCTGGTTCATCTACATGAATAATTTCTGGCTGAAATTTTTCTAATTCTTGGCGGACTATTTTATAAGTGTTAAATCCTACGTTTCTTTCAAAATCTAGGAATGGCGTACTCGGTAAATTAATGATTTGAACTCCAGGAAAAATATTACCTGTATAATCTTTCCAATTAGGATACAAATGAGCGAGGGGACTATAGTCTGGACAAAACAATAAAACTTGATGTCCGAATTGACTTAATTTTTGGACTCGGTAAAAGCCACTGACAGTTACTCCATCTAATACAGGTAAAAATCCAGAGGCAATAATGGCAATTTTCATAAATTAAAGAAGAAGAAAGAAGTAAGAAGGAAGAAGTAAGCTAAATCTTAAGTTTCTGCTAATTATTGTTCAAAAAGAGATTCTAAATTACGATATCCACTAACTACTCTCACAATTTGAACACCATTATCTATTAAACGATAGTTTAGGTTTGTTAAAGTCAAAAGACCTCGATTACTATGAAGATCAAAAAGAACTTTTCAGGGAACATTGTTTAAGCTGCCTCAAATCCTTAGATATTGATAATTCAGATACCTACAAGCTAGAAAATAAACTTCTATAATTTTTAGCCCCTATCCCATATCTAAAAAAAATTGAGGCTATTTACAGATAATATTAAACTTACATACAAAGTTATTAAAAATGATTAACATAAATAAAAGTACAGAATAATCAAAGTTTGTTTTTCTACTTTTACTTTAGTTAAAAAAAGTAGGGTGTGTTAGGAAGTTTAGTTGCAAAAATATAGATGATTTAGCAAAAATTTCAGCCGTAACGCACCGCACTTATAAATTGATAAAGTTTGGTTTCTTTTTATCATATTATTGTTTCTGATTTAATTTGGCTTAAAAAATTGCCTCAATTTCTTCTCTGTCAATTTCTGATGGTTGAGGATACTTAAAATTTTCCGTTTTGCGACTCATTAACAGTTTCAATCCTTGGCTAAATTTTTCTTCATCATTGCAATTTTCTGAAAGATATTGACGAATTTCTTGATTATTCATTTGCGAAAGTGATTTGTTCATATTTCAAAATCCCAATTCCATCTTGGTTGATTACAATTTCTAAACCATCATTCATTCAGGCTAAAATGTAAATTATTTTTAGTTTTTGGTCATAACGAAATAAATTTATGGATTGATAAAGATTAAGTAAGCATTCAGCCGTCAGCTATCAGAAGAGTGCTTTTAGTCAGTGATAAAAGCAATATTTAATTGAGAAACGAAAAATATGACTACAAAAGTCAGCTCCAAAGTCTATATTTATTTAAACTCCATCCTTAAACACAAAATGTTATTGCTGAGAGCTGATGGCTAATTGCTGAATGCTTACAAGATTAGATAGTAACGGACAAATAAAAATTGCAGTTTCTTTTTGTTTATCTGTGGGCAATAATTAACTCCTTATTATTAAAGCAGGGTGTTACCTTTGATTAACAAACTCTACTTGACTGACACTTTAGCTAACCTAGTAAACCCTTAAGCTTTATTAGTAGTTTGGTTTTAAATAGATAGTAAATTATCGCGGACTTCTTCGATTAGCCTTTCTGTTGCTTCTGGATCTTCGGCTAACTTCCAATAAAACCGATGCTTTTTGTTTAACATCATCTTGATTTGTCCAAATGGGAAACCTAGCCCTATGCTGAATGTAATAAAGAGGGCTATAGGAAATGTTATGGGCATCATCTTTTCCAGACGAGAATATGCGTGTGGAGCTCCTGGGTAACCTTTGAAAGCCTGTATAGCCCAATGTATTTTTTCCTCAATGATTTTTCTATCATCATTCATATACCTGTGACATAAAGCTATCAGCAAACAGATGTATATATCTTTATATTGCCATTCAATGTATTGTCCTATATTAAATGTTATAGAAAATCCATTGAAACTGTCCATAACAGAAATCGCAGAACGCTTAAACAATTCATGTGCACTTTCGAGATGCACTAATGCACGATTAAGAGCTTTTCCCTTATCGGCAGATGAATCTAAATTATTAAAAATATGTGACGCTGCAATTAACTCTGCATCCCCAACCTCTGAGAGAACTTTGCCTAACACATCACCTTCAATAAATTGTTTCAGTGCTGGTAAAGTTCTAGATACTGTCAGGAGATTTCCAAAAGACAAGAAGTCAGACATAAGCTTTTTTCTGAACCTATAGATTTGAATTATTTTGTATAGAAATATGTGTACTCTAGCTTGTAATTATATCCTACTTTGAAAGTAGGGTTATTTAGGGAATTTAGTTGAAAAAAATAGATAATTTAGAAATATTTTGAGTCGTCACACACCTGATATATTTAAAATAGTTTTTTTTCTTTTTATCGAGAGTTTTGGTTAATAATGGTTTAGTTTTTTTTGTAGATATATAGTAGGTTAAATTTCATTAACGCACTATACTAAACTACCTAATCAAAAAAAATCACCAAATAATTTCCTGCATCAGTTGTCCTTCATTAAAAGCTTGACACTTAGCTTTTTAAAACTCTTTTTATGCTTATTAAATATCTCTAATTTTTTCTGTTCTATATCGTTATCGCAGGCTATTTCTTGACATCTCCATTCAATTTTCTTGATATTCTGGATAAATTTCATCTACCACTTCTAAGATTTTCAGAAAAGTTATTATTGTCATTATCTTTTTTCCCTTTTCCATCATCTTATTATGTCTCTTATGATAATTTCAGATTTATCAAAAGTTTTACTTATTAATCTAAGCTTTTCTTATAGAACATTTTAAAGATTGTCATCAACCTCTGACAAAAATATGACAAAAAATCGTCAAAAATCCTGAAACTCCTAAACATAGTTTCAATGGTTTCAGCCTTATTTTCCAAATTATGTGATATAATATACTTAGTGTATAATGTATAGCCATTTTATTACCTAATCAAATTTTAACGCCCGAAACACCTATAATTCCGTTGTTTAAACCAGCGATCGCCTCATTTTCGTTTGAGGATAGCGATCTAATTTTTCCAACTTCCTCTAATAGTGATTTGACATATTTACAACTATGTGGTGGGTATTAAAAACTTATCAATACAATTGAAAAAATCCTCAAATGGCTAAATACTCAACAATACTAGATATCCTAAACGCTCGCTCACAAAATCTACCGAATCAAATTGCTTATAAATTTTTGCCAGATGGAGAAACCAAATCTGGAAGCTTAACTTATCAACAATTAAACACACAAGTACGAGCGATCGCTGCCCACCTCTAATCATTCATCAGTCCAGGAGAGCAAATATTAGTTGAGTTGTTTATCCCTACACTGCTAGGTCATTTCAGTTATCAGTTATCAGTACCTCTACCCGAAGTCAGGGGCTTGAAATATTGAACTTGATTTTTTTTCATCCCCTTGAAAGGGGAGCCTTGAGACCCTATTTTTTGGTCAAGAATGGTTTGGTTTCTTCTTGTCGGTGGGTGGTACTTTACATTTCATTTACACACCCTACAAGATCGGCGATCGTACTCCAACTTATCCAACTTAATTGTTGAATCAAAAATGATGTAATCGTTATTTTTTGAAGATAAAGTTTTAATTATCAATCTCAGCTTCTTTGAAAGAAAATTTTAAAGATTGTCATCAACTCCTGACAAAAAATTGTCAAAAATCCCTAAACTCGTCAACACAGTTTCAATGGTTTCAGCCTTATTTTCAAATTATGTGATATTCTATACTTAGTGTATAATCTATAGCTCTTTTATTACCTAATAAGATTTTAAAGCCTGAAATACCTATAATTTCATTGTTTAAATGAGCGATCGCCTCATATTCATTTAACCATAATGAACTAATTTTCCTCAGCCCCTCTAACAAGGATTTGACCTATTTACAACTATGTGGTAAGCAAGAAAAACTTACTAATACAATACTCTAAATATTAATCTACTCAAAAAATCCTCAAATGCCTAAATACTCAACAATACTAGATATCCTAAACCATCGCTCACAAAATCTACCTAATCAAATTGCTTATACATTTTTGCCAGATGGAGAAACCGAGTCTGGAAGCTTAACTTATCAACAATTAAATACCCAAGTCCAAGCGATCGCTGCTCACCTCCAATCAATCATCATCCCTGAAGACCGAATATTAGTCGTTTATCCCTACACTGCTGGACTAGAATTTATCGCCAGTTTCTTTGGTTGTATCTGTTCAGGAGCGATCGCCGTAACCAGTAACCCTCCCCTCAACAACGACGCAATAGTCAAACTCCAAGAAAGAGTCCAATCCTCCGAACCAAAAGCCATTCTCACCACAGAATCTTTTTTACGGGAAATTCAAGAAAAATTAGCCAAAAATCCAGACTTAGCTCCTAAACTCAAGGATTTACCATGGATAGCTACAGATAAAATTGATTTTTATGAAGCACCCCATTGGATAGAACCAAAAATAGACCCAGACACCCTCGCCTTTTTTCAATACACCTCCGGTTCCACAGGCAAACCAAAAGGAGTAATGGTCACTCACCGCAACGTATTGCATAACTCAGAAATTATTTATCAGTCATTTGAACATTCCCCAGAAAGTCAGGGCGTAATTTGGCTACCCATGTTTCACGATATGGGATTAATAGGTGGAGTAATACAACCCTTATATGGTGGTTTTCCCGTCACCCTCATGTCACCCGTAGCTTTAATTCAAAAACCCATACGTTGGTTAAAAGCTATTTCTCAATACAAAGCAACAACCAGTGGCGGACCCAACTTTGCTTACGACCTAGTTTCTCGGCAAGTAACCCCAAAACAACTGAAAAATTTAGATTTAAGTAGTTGGAGTGTCGCATTTTCCGGAGCTGAACCCGTGCGAGCTGCAACTTTAGAAAGATTTGCCGAGACTTTTGCCCCTTGTGGGTTTCGGCGAGAGGCTTTTTATCCTTGTTATGGAATGGCAGAGACTACTTTATTTATCAGTGGCGCAACAAAAACAAAATCCCCACTTATTAAATATGTGGATGCTGAAGCTTTAGCAGAAAACCGAGTTGTGGTTGGCGGTGAAAAAAGTAGAGCAGTAGTTAGTTGTGGTTTTGCTTGGTTGGGCGATGAAATTATGATTGTTGACCCAGAATCTTTAGTTCCACGTCCAGATGGTGAAGTTGGAGAGATTTGGGTATCTGGCGCTGGTGTAGGTAGGGGTTATTGGAATCAACCGGAGGAGACAGAGCGAACTTTTAATGCTTTTTTGGCAGATAAAGGGCCTTTTTTACGGACGGGAGATTTAGGATTTTTACAAGATGGGGAATTATTTATTACTGGTCGGATTAAAGATGTAATGATTTTGTGGGGTAGGTATCGTTATCCTCAAGATATTGAGCTAACAGTGGAAAAATGTCATCCCGCTTTACGGTCTAGTTGTGGAGCAGCTTTTTCTATAGAAGCAGAAGATGATGAGCGGTTGATAATTGCTCAAGAGGTAGAACGCAGTTATTTACGGAAGTTGAATGTTGAGGAAGTAGTTGGAGCAATTCGTCAGGCAGTTGCTGAGGAACATACGGTGGAAGTTTATGCTATTAATCTGCTAAAGACTGGTAGTATTCCTAAGACTACCAGTGGTAAGATTCAGCGTCGAGTTTGTCGCAGTCAATTTTTGGAAGGTTCCCTAAATGTAGTAGGTCAATGGCAACTTCAGACTGAAAAGGGTAGTGTATCGGAATTAGCTGGTAATTATATAGATAGCCAAAATTCTTAGGGGGTAAATGATAGCATCTTTCTGGTAGCAGGCAATAGTCAAATCTTTCTAAATTCTCTTCCCTCCTCATTCCTGTAGGGGCGAATGGCCATTCGCCCCTAGGACATCTAATTACACCGATGCTACCGGATTTGATATAATAAGCTGTTTAGGATTTCAACTATATAGTCAAAATATTCAAAGGCAACAGCTCCAGAAGGCAAAAGGGAATATATAGCAGAGGGCAGAAGGCAGAAAAAATCTTGCGTTGTCTGAGTTTTAAGCTTTTGATATGTCAAAAATGGCGACTGCTATAAAATCTAAATCATTCTTAAGTTTATGTAAAAATATCTTGTATCTTGTTAATTTATTGAGAGTCTTTATTATTAAAGATTTATTCATTCCAGAATGAAAATGTGAGGAGAGTTCAAGATGAAATCTATCAATGTATTATGTGGCACTCTAATTAGTGCAATTATCGGTAGTGGAGTAACCCCGGCATTTGCCGCATACTTTCAAACAAATCTTGTATCAAATAATCCGGACTTTGAGCCTCATATCCTTGACCCTCTAGTCGTCAATGCTTGGGATTTAGCCATCCGTCCCGCCGGATTTGGGGGACACTTTTGGGTAACTAATACTGATTCTGGGACTGTAACTACCTATGTCGGAGATGTTGGTGGAACACCTTTATTTCAAGACGACCTGAAATTTGTGACTATTCCCACATCCCCCAATGCACCAGAAGGAAGCGCAGGTGCTCCGACTGGGCAGTTTTTTAGTCCACACCCATCAGATTTCGAGGTAACAATGTTTCTCGATCCGGACGATCCTGATTTAGGAACAATTACTGGCCCAGGACGATTTTTCGCAGTGGAAGAGGGTGGAACACTTTCCGCTTGGACAGAAGTACCTACAGACGATGGTATACTCAGACCTGTTGAATATTTGGTAGTGGTAGATAATTCAGAATTTGCAGACCAAAATACTGACGATAATCCAGATAACGATAACTTTGCCATCTACAAAGGTATGGCAGGAACAACTTTACCAGAGGATAATCTTCTATTTGCTGCTGATTTCAGTATAAAGTCCCCAGGGATAGATGTTTGGGATAAAGACTTTAATGACATTACATCTAATTTCTTATTTGAGAATCCTTTTGGTGAAGAGTATGCCCCCTTCAATATCCAAAATCTAGATGGTAATCTTTACGTTGCCTATGCAAAACTAAGTGATGAGCCTGGTGAAGAGCAAGCAAAGGTAGGTTTAGGGCGACTAGCTGAGTATGATATTGAAGGTAACTTGCTGAATATATGGGGGCAAGACACCGATGACCCTAATGAAAATGCACTGAATGCTCCTTGGGGTTTAGCGATCGCTCCAGATGATTTTGGCGAATTTAGTAATGCTTTATTGGTCGGTAACTTCGGTGACGGCAGAATTGTCGGTTATGATCGTACAACTCGCGAAGAAATTGGTTTCTTAATGGATGAATCTGGTAATCCTATTGAAATAGAAGGTCTCTGGGGACTAATTTTTGGTAATGGTGCTAGTTTGGGCGAGACAAATCATCTCTACTTTGCAGCAGGTCCTAATGATGAAGCTGATGGTTTGTTTGGCTCTTTACAAGTAGCACAGAACAAATCTACTCCCGAACCGACAGTCAGTATTTTAGGTTTACTTGGAGTTGCAGGTTTAACATTAGCGCGCAAGGGTCGTCGTGGTTAAGGTCGACTTCAAGTTGTTGTTTTTACGGCTATGAGTTGAGAAAAACAGGACTTACACATTTTTTAGCTGGATAATTTTGTAGGGTGAGCAAGTGTTACTTTATCGATCACGGGTCTATATTGCTCAATGTTTGCCACCCTACTAGGGTATCTAGCTTTAGAATTTGGATAAAGCAATTGCTAAGAAGACAGTAAATTCAATATTATCGGCCTGCATTTACTCATAATTTTGGTCTAGACGCGCTACTACTATGGCTGAATAGTAGAATTGATATTATCCCAATGCAACCAGGTTTGGTCTCAGAGGAACTTCGACACAGTTTTATCTTTTTCTTTCGGGTTTAATACCCCGCCGTCTACAGGGTGTTTACAATTGGTTAGGGTTTGAGTCTCCATCCACTTTTTTCTTCTTCAAGATAATAATAGTTGATATTAATGGTAAACAGCATATCAACCTTCTAAAATTCCCACCATAATCTGTAATAACTCCGTCAAGTCTGCTGGAACTCGATATATATTTGTATCTTGTATGACTCGTTTTTGTTGAGTATCCAAAACAGCAAATTGCCAAATATTACCCATTGATACTGCACCATATAACAAAGAATAGTTGGCAAATTCTGCTTTTTCTACAGCAATTAATTCCACTGCTAATTGTGTGAAACCTCTTTGTAAATCAGCATTTTTTGCTTCAATAACTAGAAACTGAGTTTTGGTCTGGAGAAAATAATCTAATTCACCTTTCAACTGTTCGTTAATTTTTAAAGAATACCCCACTTTGATTTTGACTTGGGTGTAGTGAATTAATTCCATCAAAACAGGAGCAATAAGAAATTCTCTTCTAGCCATTTCGCTAGTTAAACTGACACAAGGTAAAATTTCTTGCAAGCGTTGTTTTAAATTATCTAAGTGTTGAAGTTGACGATGAGTTTGGGGTAAACTTAGCGATCACGATTCATAACCATAGCCAAAATAGGATAGAATATCTTCTGGTTCAGAGTTTAATTTAAAATAGTCAGCAAAGGTATAAGACTGAGTCGGATTAATAACCGGAATGATAGACATATTTCAAACCCAAAAAAGCTAAA
This sequence comes from Okeania sp. SIO2B9, assembly GCF_010672505.1. Classification (NCBI taxonomy): domain Bacteria; kingdom Bacillati; phylum Cyanobacteriota; class Cyanophyceae; order Oscillatoriales; family Microcoleaceae; genus Okeania; species Okeania sp. SIO2B9. Next base: position 9,712 of record NZ_JAAHGK010000101.1, read on the forward strand.
GGCTTTATATATAGATGCTTTGAGACTTAATCAGCAAACCCTAATTAATAACTTACAGCAGTTTCCAAAGCTATGAGGTAGAGTTGTTTTTATTCTTTTCTGGGTAGTCCTGCATGGTAATGGTGAGGATATATATTAGACTTGTCGCTTTATAACTTAAAAAATCCCCAAAAACCTTGTTCTGTAAGGATTGTAGCTATTGAAAAAAATGCTTGGAATTATTGCTCTGTCTAGGTTAGAGTGATTTTTTTCCTTTATTTAGCGACAACTCTATTTTTTAATTTCTCCCACACTCCCCATCTCCCCATCCCCCCACACTCTCTCTACCATTACTATGCACCACCACTCTTTTCTGTCCCCTGTTCCCTCAAACCTAAAATTTTG
>NZ_JAAHGK010001010.1:0-2864 GCF_010672505.1 Okeania sp. SIO2B9
TTATACCAATTTCATAAAATATTGCAAAGGGTGAGGACACACTTAACTGGGAACACCGGAGCTGGGAACAGAGAAAGAAAAACATAAATATTAAAGAGGAAAAAAGGTGGAAATTTTAGAATTTATGGAATTTATATTTTTTTCTTTTAAGAAGAAATCACAAATTAAGATGTAACTGCCTTTGCGTGAATTTGGTATTAGAATCAAGAACAAAGAAAATATTGGAGTTAAGGCTTCATTTTTGATTATACGTCTACCTCTAATCAACTTAAATTAACTTAATTTGACTCATGTTAAAACAAATATTCCTAATTAGTTTAACTTCATCATTGTTTTTCCTAAATTCTGAAGTTTCTAACCCTCAAATTTTTCCTAATTATTCTGAATCTAATCTGAGAGTATCCCAGAAAACTTCTACAAGAAAACAACAACTGATCGATCGATATTTGGAACTTATAGGAGGCGAAAAAACATTTCAAGAAGTAATTCGAGCTATGTTGTCTCAAATGGAACAACAATTCAGTTCTATTTTAACTTCTGAATTAGTTGAAAATCAACAACTTTCTCCCGAAGAAAGGCAACAAATTACAAATAAGCTCAACCAAGAAACAACCAGTATTATCCGGAAATCTAATCAGATGTTTCTCGAACGTATTAGCTATCAACAAATTGTTGAAGAAGTTTACTATCCTATCTATGATAAATATTTTACAGAAGAAGATTTGCAGACATTAATTGAATTTTATCAAACTCCAACCGGAAGAAAAACTATTGAACTTATGCCACAATTGTTTCAAGAATCTATGCAAAGAACAGCTCAGGTACTCAACCCAAAAATTAAGAGTGTTATGCAAGAGATTATTGCTGAGGAATTACAACGTATCAACTAATACCATTTCTCAAAAACTTTTCTACATTTTGTTGAGTAGGGAACCCACCCCTAACCCCTCCCTGGAGGGGAAGTAGAGGGGTGGGGGAGAAGTAAAAAGTAAGAATAATTCATATTAACTGGGCTATTTTTAGCAAAAAAGTGATTCTATCTGTTGTGATTAATTAATAACTGAAGTATTACCCAAGTATAGTGTTACTTTTAGGAATTGGTATAATACCATTTTGATAAATGTTTGCTACAAATAACTAGGGGATTTTTTAGGAGTCAGGAGTCAGGAGTCAGGAGTCGTATGGGAATTGCTTCAATACCACTTTTTAGGTTGGAAATCATCTTTTTTGTCAAAGGGATGTCTCCTGAAAATTATTTTTATCCCTCTTACTATTCGTAACATTCTTTTTTCAAAATGGTATATTGAAGAAGGAGACAGGAGACAGGAGACAGGAGACAGGAGGAAAATTACTTATGGATAGTCAACGAAGGGCCGCTCCGCGTCTACGCTCCCCCAAGTAATTTTGAACACCCCCGTTGACGGTGGGGTATTAAATCCACAAAGAAAATGATAAACTAAAGTCCCATCATTGAGTTTTTACTTCCTAATTCTTCTGACTTTTGATTTATAACTTATAATTTTAATTTCCGTGAAACGGTATAACCCTCTTCCTTCTTCCTTCTTCAAAAATGAACTCGAAAATATTCTTTATATAAACTACACAAAGGCACCACAGCATTTCCCCGAAATTTAACTAATCCCATACTCCGCAATTTAAAAGCCTCAATTGTACCAATTTCCACAGGAGTTTTTGCATTAACAACTTTTGTCATTGCCTTCTGTAAAGTTTCATCTTTTTGCAAGTTCAACAAATGTGGATGTAAGTGATTATAGTAAGGTCCTTCATCAGTTGCTGCCAGTTCTAAAAGTCGTTCTAAAGTAATTTTTCCACTAGCAATTTGATAAAGTGCTAGACGTACTAAATAAGGATGGCCTCCTAACATTTCCATTAGTTTTTCAGACCAATTTAAAGACCATTTTAAACCATGTATTTCTACTAAATATTTTACCTGTTCTAAATTAAATTCTGGCAACTCAATTCCTAATCCCACATTGAAGGGAGACTGATTAATATTCAGAGGAATATAAACCTCCTTAGAATGAACAATTATTAATCGTAATCTTTGCCAATCAGGATTATTTTTACCTTGTTCGTGCCAAGCTCTTAATAAGGCAAAAAAATCTGTTGCTAGACCGGGATTTTGGAAAATTTTGTCAACTTCATCTAATCCTAAAACTATGGGAGCTTTAATTTCAGCGAGCAAATATTTATCAAAATATTTTGTACACCTTTTTTTCACTCCTAAGACTTTTTTCCAATATTTATCTAACTGTTCTTCTAAACCCAATTTGTCGCTAATACTTGCACAAAACCACTGCAAAAATTTGTCTAAGTTTTCGATAAATTCCGTATCTATAGTTTGAAAATTTAGATCAACTATTCGATGACCTTGCTGACTAGAATGAGCTAAAATTCGGGATAATAAAGAACTTTTTCCCATTTGTCGAGGCGCTTTAATTCTAATTAATGCGTTGGGTTTAACAATAGCTTGAAAACATTCTGATTCGATAGGCGATCGCTCAATATAAAAAGGAGAATTTAAAGGAACTTGACCAGAAGGTAGTTCTATATCAGAAATAGGTATATCAGTAGGAGTGTCTATTGAGTTTGCGTAGCATATATTATGTTTTTTCACTCTTATTAAATTTGATGTAATATTCGATAATTCTGCCAAAGCAACTTTAGCGTCTAGGTAGCGTAGAGGCCAGTGAATATTCACCATTTTTATGAAAAAACTAACTAACTCATCACTGACATCGGAAGAGGAAAAGAGTTTTTTACAGTCTATTTCTCCATAGCTATTTAGGGGAAATAGTTGGGGAGGTTTTCCTGTTAAAGCTTGAATTGCAGTTACTCCAACA
>NZ_JAAHGK010001011.1:0-2858 GCF_010672505.1 Okeania sp. SIO2B9
ACAGTGTTTATCCAATCTAAAGCTTGTAAATTAACCTCCGTTTGATAACCTTCTACATCTGGAAATGATAGTAAATCTATACCCACTAAATTAAAATATTCAGCAATTCTAGGAGTAGAAGTTTCACCACTTATTTCTATAAATTTTCCATCTGAGTCAGAGCTTACATAAACTTCTCGAATTTCCCGATCTTCTATGATAATTTTATGTACTGGAAAAGCATCCACTAATTCATTAGAAAATAAACACCCCGTAATTGAACTATGAGAAATTTCATCCCAATCACACCACCTCACTTTATATGAGTGTAACCTTTCTTTTTGTTCTTCTTTTAAAACTTCTGACTTTTCGATAATCAGATATTTTATTGTTTGGAAAAAATCTAAATGATTTTGCTTTAAATATTCTAAAACTTGCTCTGCTAAAATTCCCTGACCAGCACCCATTTCTACAAGAGTAAAATTATAAGGTTGATTGAGAATATTCCACATTTGCATCAATTGTTCTGCCAATAATTCTCCAAAATCTGCACCCCAATGAGAAGATGTTAAAAAATCTCCTTGTTTACCAATATTCACAGGATGACTTGCATAATAACCATATTGGGGATGGTACAAAACTAAATCCATATATTGGGCAAAAGTAATCCGTTTTTTTGGAGATTCATAAATGCTTTGATGGATAATTTTGCACAAATTTTCGTTACTGTTGTTGATAGTTATTTGTAGTTGATTCATAAATTTAAGGAAGAAGGAAGAAGTAAGAAGGAAGAAGTAAGAAGTAACAAAAAAAAAGTAGATAAGTCTATAGTACAATACAATTCAGTTAAGGATTTTTTTTGCCAGTTCCGTAATCTCAAGAGCTACTCTAATGGTTCCATACCTTATAAGACTGATGTGCCTTACTAATATGAAATACCCTTAATGTACCTTACTAATATGAAATAGGCTATATCATCTTTCCCTTCTTCCTTCTTCCTTCCTCCTTCTTCCTTCTTCAAAATTATTCCTGAACCTTCTCCTCAGTTAATTTTATTCTTGGCATAGGAATTAACATAGAAACTTGCTGCCGATATTCCTGATATAAATCTCCATAAATAGAAATCATATCTACTTCTTCTAATTTAATTCCCACTAACGTATAAATTGTTGTACCCAGGGCAAAAATAAAATGAGAAAATGTCATAGTTGGAGTTGCCCAAAAAACAATAACAAAACCCAACATAATCGGATGACGAACATATTTGTAAAACCCTGGAGTTCTAAATCCTAAATATTCATATTCCTGACTGCGCAAATATAAATATACTTGTCGCAACCCAAACAAATCAAAATGGTTAATCATAAAAGTGCTGATTAACACAATTAACCACCCCAAAGCAAAAATGCCATAAATAATATTAGAAGCAATCGGACTTTGTATATTCCAAATAATTCCACCAAGAGAATGCCATTGCCAAAATAACAGTAATAATGCCAGACTTGCCATTAAAACATAAGTGCTACGTTCAATCGGATGTGGAATAATTTTCGTCCACCATTTCTTGAAACTTTGACGTGCCATAAGACTATGTTGAATAGCAAACAAACCGAGTAATAAAATATCAATTAATATCCCGTTAATCAGAGAACCATCAAAATCGGAATCTAGTGTTTTTGGTACTATTAAGTTGCCGACAAAACCAATGCTGTACAGAATAGTTATCATTGATATTAAATAACAAACTACACCATAGATAAATGCTAGTATTCTACTCATATTTCTCTGATAAAATCTCCATTACTTTATAGAAATAAATGAAATTATTTTTTACTCTAGTATTTCACGAAAAACTTCTAAGTATTTTTCATATACTTTAGTCTTAAAACAAACAAGAACAACCTTTTCAATAGATTTACTTTCCAATAAAAATTGCATAACTTCAGTTATAGCTATTCTTGCTGCTACTTCCACCGGAAAAAATAAACCACCAGTAGCAATAGCAGGAAAAGCAATTGTTTTTATAGCATATTTTTCTGCTAAAGCTAAACTATTTTCATAACATCTCATCAGTGTATTCTTCTCTCCGAAAACTCCAGCTCGCCATCTAGCTGCAACTGGCTGTAAAAACTGAAAGAGGCTAAAACTAGCTCCAAAGGAAATTATTATTATTATTCCCTTCAATTCTAGTTTTAACCTCTTTATTTAAGACTCAGCAATAGTACAATTAGCGTTTGATCTTCCCTAAACTCCAAAAATGCTAGGTATAAGAAACTGGTGCAAGCAATTATTAATTATTAATTATTAATTATTAATTATTAATTACCTAACACCTTCTTCATCCCATTAACTGAGGTTCCAAAAGTCGAGTTAGACAAGTTTTTTGGTAACTGGTCATAAAAGTATCTAATGTCCGTAAAAAATCTTCCCGTACCTGGAAATGATCCACTCGATTCACTACTTGGCCATTTTCAAATAAAATCAGGGTAGGCAAAGTTCTGAGTTGATATTTACTAGCAAGCTTTAAACTTTCGTCAGCATTCACCCCCACCAGCTTTAAGTGGCCATTCCATTCAGACTGAAATTGAATTAATTGGGGGACAATCATTTTACATAGGCCACACCACGGTGCCCAAAAATTTACTAAAACCGGGTTAGAGGCATCTAACACCTCTTTTTTAAAAGTTTTTTCGTTAATTGACAAAAGCATGGCTTCTCGATCTGAGTTAATTAAATTTTTTATATCCTGGGATCATGCTACCAGTCTACGCTCCCAGTTGCACGGATTAGTAGTGGATGAGCTTGCCAAAGTAAGAAGATAAAAACAGCTACTCCCACATAGGCCCATCGGAGAAACTCCTGTAACTGTAGAGTTTGAA
>NZ_JAAHGK010001012.1:0-2857 GCF_010672505.1 Okeania sp. SIO2B9
TTGAAGGAAACATAATCATTGTTCCTTTATTTATTTTGCATGAAGTAACGCCTATTATTGAAGGTAAAAGATGGGAACTTATTGGTTGGATTAGTGGTCCTCAATTCCGATAATTTGCAAAAATAAATGGTTTTCATAAAGTTAGGATTGAGAAAATATGGTTTGGATTTCTCCTGAACAAAAGTATCGTCAAATTACATACGCTTGCTATGATGCTTCTCAAAAAGAACATTTCTGTAAACCAGGTGAAAACTGGGGTGCTTTAACAGCAAAAGAGTGTGACTCGGTTATTTCTTTATCAAAACAAATAAAGCCATCAAACCCTACTGTAGATGGAAAATTGAAACCAGAGTTTCGTCAAGTAAAAGCCTGGGGTGTGAATTATTCGGCATCAACGAGATGGCTGTGGGAAAGGTTAACTAATAGTGTTAAATATGCCAATAACAAGTGGTGGAATTATGATATTTACGGTATTATTGATTCTTTACAACTTTTATGTTATGAAGCTAGTAACAATCAGAAAAATATTCAGGATCATTACAATAAACATCTAGATAATGGGGATCTTTATTATTATCGCAAAATTTCTATCTCGATCCAACTTTCCAATCCTCAAGATTATGAAGGTTCAGAATTGAAGTTGTATACTAACAGAAAACCAGAAAAATTACCAAAAGAAAGAGGAACAATGGTTTTGTTTCCTTCTATAATACTCCATGAAGTAACACCTATTACTCAAGGTAAGAGATGGGCGCTAGTTTGTTGGGTAGGCGGTCCTCAGTTTAGATAATTCTAGAAGCATTAGACATCTCCGGAAACTAACTTTTTATCCTGCCATTACAAGGGTTTTAAATTAATTATTCGGAGAGGTCTATTGAAGAAAAAGTTAGCTAGGGGAGACTTGGATTGATGACCTATAGCAGCTCGTTTAAGAAAGAATTAATTGTGGCGATAATTCCCATTATTAAAAATTTGGTGGAGTCTTAAACTTAATTATTTATCCGCCAGTTACACATAAATTCAACTCGGAATGTGGTTTTCCACTTACCGAATTTTTATGATGATTCTTTAGATAGGTTTGCCATTACTTAAATAGTACTACTATTTGTGATACAACGAAATTATAAATTAGAGTTATCGCTAAATAGAGGGAAAAAATCGCTCCAACCTAGACAGAGCAATAATTCCAATTTTTTTTTGCTGTCAATAGCTAAAATATTTACAGAACAAGGTTTTTGGGGATTTTTTAAGTGATAAAGCGACAAGTCTATTGTTAATTATTTGGGTGGTATTTAATAGTAGCGATCGCTACTCCTACAGAAGTTTTCATTTAAGTAAAACACAGTAGAAACGTTCTATGTAATACCTCTACTAGGGTTGGCGCTTCAAAGCTTTGATTAATACTCCAGTTTTTACATTGAACCAACTAATTCTGTTTCTGTGCCGAAAGTGCAAAGAAGCAGGGTTTATCTACTAAAATTAGATTATATGGTAATAGCAATCTCCTGTTCCTAATAAATACAGATGTATAACATTTTATTTGTCTAATTAAACCCCAAACACTCTACTAAAGTGTGAATATTTGATGAATAACATTGGTGTTTTGGTAAAGATTTGATGAAGTTAATTTAGTTGTATTCATATTGTTTAAAAAAGCAAGCTTTTATGAGAAAAAAACAAAAAATTACACACACCATACCATGTTTTCAGGTTTATTCACCATTCTGACTACTGCAGCAAATTCTGTATCATCCACAACATTGACTAAAGGGATATTAGTCGCCGGAGCAGAAGATTGCTCATGGTTGCTGCCTGCAACCGCAACCAGTTTCACAGGTAGGACAAACTTAACCTTCTCTAATGATTACCGGTTGATCTTTGATTGGACAGCTCAAGATGACAACTCTGACAGCGTGATTCTTAGTTCGGAGTTAGACTCCTGGTATGTTGAGCTATCTTCCGTCTTGGGTCTTGGAGTCCTGTTGTGGGATTCTTCAGATTCTGCCTTCGCCTCTGAGTGGCAGGCAAATCTTGATTTTTTGTATGACATTGACGCAGATGATGTGAAGTTGTTTACCAACCCATACACGGATGAAGGCCTCTCATTTAGAATAATATGGCAATTAGTAGTAGAGTTAGTATGTATGTGCCTTTTGATCGATATCCAGTGGATATCACAACAGTACTTGTGTCGAGCGAAACTGTAGTGTCTTCTTCCTCTTTTAAGCAGAGTGGTGGAGAAACCCAGGCATCCTAAACCCCTGAACCAGCAGCATCTATAGTGAGTTTGAACGCACTAGGTGGCTTAATGCTAGGCAGCAAAAGAAAGACTAAAGGCTAAAAAGTGATTGAAATGATAAAGAGAGGAGAAATACCCCTTCTCTTTTTTTCTCTCAACGATACGGGGTGCATAATTATTATTGGGTCGTGGACGGGTTCATCCGATCGTTTGACACACTATTAATTTAATGCGGAACCCCCCCTACTGTTGTAACATTTTAGGTGTGTAATAGTAAAGTTGTAGGTTGGTTGGGTTAAGGTACGAAACCCAACACCCTCGAATTGTCGAGGTTGATTTAATTGAGGTAGCTTGAAAACCAAAAACCATAAGTCTATCCCACTAACATGATTTTTGCGGATTTAACGAATTTTATATTACCTCAATATAAGGGTTTCAAGAATAGTGGGATGGGTTCAAAAACCCTAGTTATGTTGGGTTGCACTCCCGCTTAACCCAACCTACAGTGCAGACTATATTACTCCCACTCAATAGTACCAGGAGGCTTAGAAGTGATATCATACACCACTCGGTTAACTCCCTTAACCTCATTCACAATGCGGTTAGAAATACTTTCCA
>NZ_JAAHGK010001013.1:0-2855 GCF_010672505.1 Okeania sp. SIO2B9
ATTTGGTATAGCTTGTCATCTAGGAGTTTTAGTTAATATCCCTAGTATTGGTGTAGCTATACCAAATCTACGGGGATGAATTAATCCTTGACCATCACAAAGCAATAATTCAGGAGTAATATTTAGCTTTTCTAGAGCATCTAAAATAGCAGGTATCTCTCGAAAAGATAATAATCCCGGAACATAAGAAAAATAAGTAGGACGTTTAACTATAGACTGTTCTAATAATTCCAATTGTGGAAAACTTAAAACTGCTACTGCTGCTTGAGTAATCTTATCTGAATCACTATAACCAACATCAATACCAGCTACATATTTAATAGTTCCAAATTGGTCTTCAGTTATTACTTGATGGCGGAGTTTTTCTTGCAGAGCGATCGCTGTTTCTACATCAGTAGGAAAAGGAAACTTTTGGTCTATTTTCATCATATTTAGTCTTTAGCAATTCAGCTAATTAAAATAATAAGTAGAACATGGTAATTTTTGAGCACTATGTATCAAATTGTCAATTAGCTCAAAAGTTTATATTCATTGCCTTTAAGAGTTTTTTGATTAAAAATGCAACGTCTTTTTTTTAGCCTGCTCTACTTAACTACTATAGACTTCTTGCAAAAGTTTTAATTAAATTAATTCAATATATGAAATCAACAATTTCATCTCCCTATTCCCCATTCCCTATTCCCTATTGCCTGACTTCTGCAAGAAGTCTTATTTAAGAAGATTTACTATCTCTTCTTCCCAATTCATAAACACCACAGATTACACAAACAATTATCCCAATACTAATTGACCAACTTTTATCTAAACCAATTTCTACACCCCAATTGCACAAACTTCCTACAATTAAAAAAGGCACAATACTAAAAATAGAAGCATAAAAAGCATTCTGAGATTCTCTTGCTTTGCGCGTCTTTTCAAATTCTTTCTCAGATGTATACAATGCTCTTTCTGCAAAATTAAACCAACGGTTAAGTTGTAACGTCACCCACTCACTCAGAGGAGAAAAACCCCAATATAAGGCCAAAGACCAGAGAGATGCACCTGCGATCGCTGTGGCATCTATGGCCAATCTAAAGGGAAAAATTTCTTCAAGTATCATTTTTTAAAATCTTATATTTTATTTATTAGGCAAAATATTAAATCCCTGAATTATAACAAATTTCAGGAATGATTATATTTTAAGTATTCAATTAAACATAAACATGAAATTAGATAATTGGTATTATCTATTGTTACTCGGTCGGAAAAATCACTTAAATTAGGATTATATCTAGAACAAGTTAATATAATTGTTAAAGAAACAGAATAATAGTTTATATCTAAAAGTTATCAGCTTTAAGACTGCTCAATCGAGCAATGAAAAAATAACTAGACAGGTAAAGTGTAGCTCTGGATTATATCTGATATGAAAGATACTTAAGAAAACAACGATTGAATAAAACATGATTACTAAATATCTCAGAACTAATACTGAGTGAACTTGAATAAATAGCCGAAGGATGATTTATGAACAAGGCAAATATATATAAATAATATCTAGAATTATATAATAATGTAATGACAAATTATGATTTTGAATCGGAATATAATTTCAAATTCATTGTTGCAGGAATTGCATCTAAAAATCGGCGAATAATTTTTTCAGGCTTGTGTTCAATACCTGGCTCAAGTTTTGCAAATAAAATATGGATTTATTGGAGAATTTATAGACAGTACTCGACCACAAATTAGGGTATTAGCTTTTTGGTCAGGAGACAGGTTTATACCTAATTTTAAATATTATATAGAAGGAACTCCTTGTAGTACCATTTATGAAACAGGTCTACAAATTTATCACCATTCAATTCAACAACTATTCCCAGAATATCGAGATTTATTAACTTTGCAAGCTGAAAGTTATTTAGGGATTTATATTGTAGATAGTCATGGAAAAAATATCGGTTATATTGCTGGCTTAGATACTAAACCTTTAAAACACAATTATGAACAAAAAAAATCTATATTAAAAATATTTGCTGCTCGCTCTGTGGCTGAAATTGAGCGTAAATTAGTGGAAAAAGCTTTAAAAAAGCAAAATATTTACTTACAAGAAACTCTGGAAAAGTTTAAAAAAACTCAAGCTCAACTCATTCATGCGGAAAAAATGTCTAGTTTAGGAGAAATGCTTGCCGGAGTTGCTCATGAGATTAATAATCCTGTAACCTTTATTTTGGGTAACTTAAATCACATTGATGACTATACGAAAGATTTATTAAATTTAGCTCATATTTTGCATAGAAATTCTTCAAATTTACCTGATGAAGTTATAGACAAAATTAAAGAAATTGAATTGGATTATATTGAGGAAAACTTATCCAAGTTATTAGGTAGAATGAGAGGAGGGGCAAACCGTATTAGTAAAATTGTTAAATCATTGCAAGTTTTCTCCAGCTTAGATACAGCAAAAGTAATATCTGTAGATATTCATGTAATTATTGACAGTATATTACTAATTATTCAACCCCGTTTACAAAATCCATTGGTAAGGATTCAAGTCATTCAATATTATGGCGAGCTGCCTCTAGTTAACTGTTTTACTAACGCATTAAAGCAAGCAATAATGAATATTATTAATAATGCCATTCATGCACTAGAAATAAAATTCTATCAGAATAAATATGGAGTAGAACAACCAAAAATTTCTATCAGAACAGAAAAATTAGAAAATGATTGGCTCGGGATTTATATTTCTGATAATGGCTTAGGTATAACAGAGGAAAATTGCTCTAAAATCTCGACCCCTTTTTTACAACTAAACCAGTCAGTCAAGGCAAAGGTTTAGGACTATCAATCAGTTATCAAGTTATTGTTGAACA
>NZ_JAAHGK010001014.1:0-2853 GCF_010672505.1 Okeania sp. SIO2B9
TGTGAAGTCAAAAGTCAAAAGTCATAATTCAGAAGTAAGAAGGAAGAAAGTTATAAGTTATAAGTCAAAAGTCATAATTCAGAAGGAAGAAAGAAGAAGGCTTTAGTTATCTGGGAGAGGACTGAAGGATGGAAAAATCTGGCCTTATCTGAGTTTTCAACTTTTGATCAAAATAATTGGGTCTAAAACGTCGCCTTTTAAGGCAAAATACAGCGCTTCCCATTGTTATAAGGTCAGGGCAAACGCATCTCGTCAATAAACTAGGGGTAATTATCAATAAACCGGGTTTTATTGCGCTTGTTGACAATAGACTTTCAACGTATAGTGTCTATAAAATCAAATAAACACTACATATAGGGAACGGCAAAATAAGATGCGTTTGCCCTGGTTATAAGGTACACCCCGAAGCGAGCAAGATGCCCGCACTACAATATTTTCATCATTTACCCTGTACCTTATTTGCCCGAAATATGCTGTATTTTTGGAACCTTGCTCCAATCCCCTACTTCCCCTCCTGGGAGGGGGAGGGGCGAGGGGTGGGTTAACTTCTGACTTCGTTAAATGTCCCAAGCAAACCTTGAATATTTTATATAATCTCAATTATTGTAGTACCCATCCCCCCGGAGGGGAGTGTTAAACTAACACCAGAGTCTAATTACTCACTATTACTGTTGCACAGAAACCAATAGTGGTAGGAGTAGGTTTGAGAAAAATGTTTGTTTTTTTCAATCATATTTCAATCAAACCTATTCTCAAAAAAAGGATTTTTATACTTGTTTTTTTGACCGAGTATAAGCCAATAAATTGTTTCTGTTGTACATTCTTGTATCAAGTTAATTAATAATTCTAAAATCAAGGGAAAAAACGTGGTTACTACTCCAGAAAAAATTCAACAATCAACAGTTACTCCATCCGATAAAAAAGACAGAGTAGCAGTTTTATTAATGGGATATGGTGAAGTAGAAAGTTATGAAGATTTTGCTAATTATAACGAACAAGCATTAAATTTACTTACTGCTAAATTTGCTCCTGTTCCTACCTGGATATACCCTCCCATTGCCAAATTATTAGCTATTTTTGACTTGCATGAATGGAGTCATCAACATGGTAATTTTATTTCTCCTCATAATGCTATTTTTGAAAGTCAAAGAGCTGGAATTGAAAAAAATCTCCAAGCAAAGTGGGGCGATCGCGTTAAAGTTTTCAAGGCTTTTAACTTCTGCGCTCCCCACTTACCAGAACAAGTATTAACACAAATTAAAGCTGAAGGATTTGATAAATTATTGATTTATCCTTTGCTAGTAGTTGACTCTATTTTTACCAGTGGAATTGCCGTCGAACAAGTTAATGAAGCCTTAGTAAAATTAGCAGATAAGACCGAACATTGGATTAAAGGTCAACGTTATATTCCTTCCTTTTATAACGAACCTGATTATATTAATCTAATGGCAAAAATGGTAGAAGAAGAAATTGCTAATGATTTGGCAGTTGCTCATTTACCATCTCAAATTGGCATTGTTTTAACTAATCATGGTTGCCCTCACGAAGCTAAAGGTTTTACTTCTGGAATTGATGAAAGTCAGGAACTTTATGAGTTAGTGCGGGAACGTTTAATTAATCGTTTTCCTTTAATTTCTGTAGGTTGGTTAAATCACGATACCCCACTAATTGACTGGACTCAACCAGATGCTAAAACTGCTGCTAAAAATCTTATAGAATTAGGTGCAACAGCTATTATATTTATGCCTATTGGTTTTGCTACAGAAAATCACGAAACATTATTAGATGTTGAGCATATTATTGAAGCGATACGTCGCAAATATCCAGAAGTAACTTATCGTCAAATGCCTTGTGTAAACGATCGCCCAGAATTTTTGCAGATGGCTGCTGATTGGGCTAACCTTTATATTGAGGAGTTGTTGAGTGAGAATGCTTTAGCTGTTAATCCTTCTTTAGCAGTGGCACAAGCGAAGAAAACTCATAGTCATAGTCACGGTGGGGAGCATGGACATTCCCACGGTCATCATCACCATCACGACCACGATCATGGTCACCATCATCATCATTAGGAAGAATTTTAGGAGTCAGAATTCAGGAGTGAGAATTCAACAGGAAAATTCTGTATGAGCTGAGATTAATAAATTGGTTTAATATCAACAGGACTTTCGCAAAAAACGAAATTATACACTATTTGTAGGGGTTGACGGCCGTTAACCCCTACTATATTTGGTGGTTATGCGTTTTATCTTTTGTATTCTTTGGGAAATAAACTTGATTGTTTGAGTTGAAATTACCGTAAGCATTCAGGCATCAGCTATCAGCTATTCCTACAGAATGCTACGCAAACAGCTTTATAGAATTAAAAGTATGAATAATAGAATTGCCTATTACTTAACCTTAGCAATAAGTGCGATCCACATTTACATTTCCCTCCATATAGTTGAAAATGTAGTATAATATCATGTTAGGATGATCACTTATAATAAAACCAGAATCATTACAGTAGATGTATTCAAAGTTGATGGCCAAAAAGATGGCGATATAGCTGCCGCACTTGCTCCGCCAACGCCAACTACCTTTATGTTCAAGCGATCGCTTATAATTGAATAGCCCTAGTTTGAGGCCACCAATGGAAGCAAGTTAGCTGGACTTTTGGAAAAAAATGTGTTAAAATAGTACCGAATCATTATATAGCAATACTTTTACCTAAAAATACTCTAGCGATGAGAGAAACAATCCTATCTGCCTTACCTCCATGCTTTGAAAAGTGGTGTCAAAAGTTTGATGATTTATTTAAAACCAAAGGTCAAAAAAAGGGATTCCGTTATTATTTAGCAGGATTACTTGGAGAAA
>NZ_JAAHGK010001015.1:0-2849 GCF_010672505.1 Okeania sp. SIO2B9
TCGAGCATCCGAGTTTTATCTAGCAGTAGGAAGAGAAGAAATTGGGAAAATTTACCTCAGAAATGCCCATCATTGTTACATCCGTTGGGGTGCTAAAGCTAAAGTCAAACAATTAGAATCAGAATATCCCCAGTATTTATTAGAAATAGCAAATAAAACTAAATCAAAAATTATTGATACAACTAATTCTACCTCTGGAACTGATGGAGAAATTCTTGACTTAGGTACAGTTATTAAAGTATATAACGCAATTTCTGGTGAAATAAAACTGGAAAATCTTCTGCACAATTTAATGAAAATTGTCATTGAAAATGCTGGAGCGCAAACAGGCTTTTTAATTCTCAACCACGAAGATAGTTGGGTTATTGAAGCTGAAGGAAAAATAGATAGCGATGAAGTTACAATTTTACAATCAATTCCGATAGAATTTGTAGACTCAGAAACATCAATTCCGATTTTACCAACCACGATTATCAATTATGTAGCCCGCAGTCAAGAAAATATAGTTCTCAAAGATGCAGCCAACGACGGACTATTTATTAATGACCCTTATATTATTGCCACACAAACTAAATCAATTCTCTGTATTCCATTAATTAATCAAAATCAATTAAGAGGAATTGTTTATTTAGAAAATAATTTAACTACAGACACATTCACAGCAAAAAGAGTCGAACTATTAAAAATATTATCCGCTCAAGCAGCAATTTCTATTGACAATTCCAGACTTTATCAAACCCTAGAACAAAGAGTCGAAGAACGCACAAAAGAACTGTCTCAAACCTTAGAAATTCTCAAAGAAACTCAAGCAGAACTTATCTTTGAAAATGAGCTACTAAAAACTGCCGAATCTAGCTCTAATTTTGATTATCAAGTAGGAGGAAGTTTGCCGATGGATGCTCCTACTTATGTAGTCCGACAAGCAGACCGCACTCTCTATCAAGCCTTAAAAAAAGGTCAGTTTTGTTATGTTTTGAATCCCCGACAAATGGGTAAATCTAGTCTCATGGTGAGGATGATACACCATCTCAACCATGAAGGATATCATTGTGCTGCTATAGATTTAACCAGCATCGCTGATGAAGATGTGACGATAGAACAATGGTATAAAGGATTAGCCGTCGATCTATGGTACAGTTTTGATTTAGTAACCAGAGTTAATTTAAAAGCTTGGTGGAATGAGCGATTAGATATTTCTCCGTTGCAAAGATTCGATAGATTTCTGCAAGATGTTTTATTATTTGAACTGAATAATAACGAAAGTGAACCTCCCAAAAAAGTCTTCATTTTTATTGATGAAATTGATAGTGTTTTAGGCTTAAAAATTCCGGTGGATAACTTTTTTGCTCTGATTCGATCTTGCTACAATCAACGAATGATTAATCCAAAATCTAGATATCAGCATCTCACCTTTGCCTTTTTTGGGGTAGCAACTCCTACCGAATTAATGACTGATATTAGGAAAACTCCTTTTAATATCGGTGAAGCAATTGAATTAGAAAGCTTTAAACCACATGAAGCACAACCTTTATTATTGGGAATAGCTGAAAAAGTTAGTAATCCTCAAACTGTTCTTCAAGAAATATTAAACTGGACGGGAGGACAGCCTTTTTTAACTCAAAAACTATGTCAGTTGATTCGTGATTCAAAAATACCCATTCCTGTTAATGGTGAAACGGAATGGATAGAGAATTTAGTACAAGAAAAAATTCTGACAAATTGGGAAACTCAAGATCAACCAGAACATTTAAGAACCATACGCGATCGCATTCTTCATAGTACACAGCCAAGGAATAAACTACTGCAATTATATCAACAAATATTAGTAGAAGGGCAGGTAATGACTATTGATAGTCCAGAAGAAAAAGAGTTGTTATTGTCGGGGTTAGTGGTAAAGGAAGGGAGAGTTATCAAGGTTTATAACCGTATTTATGAATGGGTATTTGATAGTAATTGGGTAGAGGTGGCCGAGCTTACTTAGGGGTTAACGAAGTCAGAAGTCAGATAGGGGAGCCGTCGGATTGGCGACGTACAGAAGTTATTTTTGTAACGGGCATTTGAGCAACTCTCCAAAAATGTTTCGCCTTAAAAGGCGGGGTTTTAGACCCATATTAATAAAGTTGTCTAAAAAATCATATAAAGTTTATATGAACTTTATATGAAGTTGTCTAAAAAATCATATAAAGTTCATATGAAGTTTTGGGGTTGTATTTTTCCTTTGCTACAAGTATTGTTAGTAATAACTCAGAAAACAACACTCAAAAGAAGTATTTTCTTTGTACAACTATGATGAAATTCTCCCAGCCTAATTAGGGTTTGCTGAAAAAGTCTTATGGTGATGATAGGGAACAGGGAACAGCGGTGCGACCAACGCATTTCGAATATGGGTAATATTCCCTCTCTGGGAACTATTATTTACGTTCGCGGAGCGTGGCGTCAGCCGTATCGCTCTTCTGTTAGTGCCTTTGGTTGGTGTTGGCAGCTATAATAATTGCCTTCCCCATCATATTGAGTGGATACAATAATTGGTAGTCCTGTATATGTAGTGATATTTATAAGTAAAACCCTTTCACTGTCAGGAGTATAACTGCAAAAATCACTACTTGTACACCACTACCCAATAATTTTATAGCAAATTACCTTAGATATTGACCAAAATAAATGCTCAAACTCAGTCAGGGATGATTTTTTACTTTTGACTTGGGCAAAGTTGGTATTAAAAATAATTATCTTTATTTATTAGGACTTACGCACTCATAACGTGTTTCTGTCATTGCGAGCGACAGCGAAGCAATCTCAAAGGTTGATATTTCGTTCCTTATGCGTAAGTCCTGTTTATAAAAAAATCA
>NZ_JAAHGK010001016.1:0-2843 GCF_010672505.1 Okeania sp. SIO2B9
TCAACATAATTAAAATCTTCGGTTTGACAAAATTCGGCAAAATCTTGGTGTTGTATTAGTTCGTACCGGAGAGCATAGTACCCAAAGGTAGGATAAGCCTTTCGAGGTACATATGCCATGCCTCCATGTTGCCCTTTGGTGTTAATGGGAACTAGGGGTATCCAAATAGAATAGGCTAAATCTTCTGGTTTAATAAAGTTGAAGCTCACTAAATCTAGATGGAATGGAAATCCTTTTCTACTTGGTTTTAATTCAAATCCCAAATCTTGGGTAAAGATTAATTCATTGGCGATTAATTGCTTGAGGGTATTTTTAAAGTTTTCCTCAGAATAGATTTTTTTTGTTACGGCATTTTCCAGCTCGTAACCCATTCTGGAAAAATCACCACCGTAAGATTCGGGAACTTTTTTTACTTGATTGGATTCGGCTGTTAGATACCTTAATTTATCAATGGCTTCATCTGTAAACAGTTTTTTGAGTTTGATAAACCCATTCTCAGCAAAAGAGTTTTTTTCTTCTGGGGATATAGTGATTTTGTTGACTAGCAAAGACATAAGCTTTTCAGAATTCAGGATATAGGATTTAGGCTTTGGTAAATTAGGGTATGATTTGTATTTTTTGGTAATTCCTAAACTATTGAATAACAAATATTTGAGATTGTTCAATTTTTATTTTCATACCTTGATTTAGCAACGCCGGATTTATAAATTTAGAATAAGTTATACCAATTCACTTTAAGGATGTCACAAATAGTTTAAAACTTTAAATGTCAAATAATTGCATTAAACTGTTATTTTATCAAAGTTTTTAGCCTATCAAATCTGGTATTCTTAATTCTCAATTCTCAATTCTCAATTTAGTGAAACGGTATTAGTTATCAACAAACTTACTTTTAGAGATTAAATCACCCTCTTTCAGATCGGTTAATTTATAACCAAAGGAAGTTAAAGGATCGTCCCCCATAGCTTTCACCATGTAATTAAAATCATCAAGAAACTTTTTCCCATAGCGAGCTTGGGAATCTACAAAACGCATTGTGTATGCCATCCTCGAAGGTAACTTTCCTTCCTTCAGAGGAACACTCCTATGCCAAACAAATTTGTTTAGTAACAGAGCATCACCTACTTCAAAGTCATCTTCCACTTTATTTTTCTCTAGAATCAATTCTTCCACTTTGGAAGCATGGGGAAAATTGAAAAATTTAAAATCTTCAGTTTGACAAAATTCGGCAATATTTTCGTGTTGTACTAATTCATAAATCAGGGAAAAATAACCAGAGGCAGGATAAACTTTTTGAGGTACATATGCCATCCCTCCATGTTGTTCTTTGGTATTAATGGGAGCTAGGGGTATCCAAAGAGAATAGGCTAAATCTTCTGCTTGAATAAAGCTGAAACTCGCTACATCCAGGTGAAAATAATATCCTCTTTTGTTGGGTGTTAATTCAAATCCCACACTTTCGGTGAAAGTTAATTCATTCTTGATTAATTGCTTGATAGTGTATTTAAAGTTTTCCTCAGAATAGATTTGGTGGGTGACAGCATTTTCTATTCCGTAACCAATTCTGGCAAAATCCCCAGTATAATATTCAGGAGCTTTGCCTATTAGCTTAGAGTTGTAAGTCAGCTCCCGTAATTTATCTGTAGCTTCCCTGGTTAATAGTCTGTTTAGCTTGATGAATCCATTCTCCCAAAAGAATTCTTTATCAGCTTGGGATAATGTAATTTTGTTTATTAATGAAGACATTTTTTGATTAGGTAATTGATAGCAAGGCAAAAAATCTTATATCAAATCCGGAAAATCAACTTTAATATCGTAGGTTGGGTTAGCGACAGCGTAACCCAACACAATGAGGATGTTGGGTTTCGTACCTTAACCCAACCTACAATGTCCGATATTTTTCTATAAGTATTCAAGCGGATTTGATATTATTTCTATGATTTAACAAGTTATATCAATCATGGTGTTAGATTCTAAAACTTTGAGATGCCAATTAGTAACTTCTTCTCCTGGTATTAAAATAGGACTTCCTGGGGGAACTTTTTTAATCCAACAACTACTGATTTTACCCAATGCTTTCTCTATTGGTAACTTTTGTTTCCTGCAAAAAAAAGCATCCTTGGGTAACATTTTCATTACGGGATTACGACAATAATAACAATCAGGTAAAATCTGTTTTATTGGTTTTTCCATCAGAATGGGCACAACTTTAGCCAAAGTTTCTCTCATAAATTGGAAATCTTGTCGATCATGATGAAAAGAGAAAATTAATAATAATCCCTCCTCTCCAGCAAATTCTCCATCAATCCCCTGTTCGTACAAAAGTTCTTCTAACTCCGAACCCGTAAGGCGATCGCTCTTTAAATAGATTTTCAGCGGATCGCTAACTTGGGGGTCATAAGTTAACACCTTGCCGTAATCATCCAATTGACTGCGGAGGCGATTGCACTCTTGAATCGCTTGGTCAAATAAAGCTTTGCCTGATTCAGAATACCCCCTGTTAATAGCATCTTCAAGACTCAGCATCAACAAATTACTGCGGGTAGTGGTTTCAAATAAAGGCAAAACCCCCATTACTTGTTCGGTGCTAAACCGCGAAGATTTAGGTAAATGTAACAAAGCAGTTTGTACTAAACTTCCGGCATATTTGTGCATACTATGGGAAACTATATCTGCACCAACACTAATTGCTGATTGCCATTGTTCGTCGAGGAAGGGAAAATGACTACCGTGAGCTTCATCTACTGCTAAAGTTATCTCATGCTTCTGACAATAATTAGCGATGGTGGCAAGATCGATAGTTACCCCTTCATAACTCGGATGAGTTAGTAACAGTGCTGATA
>NZ_JAAHGK010001017.1:0-2841 GCF_010672505.1 Okeania sp. SIO2B9
TGTGACAGTTTGATTTTTGATAAATTTATATTTGATAAATTTATAGATGTCAAAAACAACTTATTAAAATCAATATTCAAGATAATTTGGCAGTATAAAAACTCTATTATGTAGAATTTTAATTGACTCTAGGAAAATTCAATTATCACAATCAATAAAATCAATAAGCAAATACATTTTATTGTTGTGAATCCTGATTCAATTTTCAGTATTTTGTCTATAAATAGTTTTCAATATAAATACAATCTAATATCTATAAAAAATCAACAACTCACCTCTAGAAAAGTTTAGATTGAATTGTGTTCCCATTCAAAACTCTTGCTTACAGCTACTTTAATCCACCTGGATACTATTTAACTTATAACCATGATTAATTATTTGTATAATTTTCTGGTTTCAATTCCTCAAATCTCTAATTTTGGAACCTAAATTTAGTGTTTGAGTCTTTGAAAGTAAAGACATAAGGCATAGGTGGATGTTGCTCTTGATACCTTGCTCAAAAATCCTACTTAGTTAACCTAATCAAGTATCTAGTCATTAAAGACTACTCGAGAGATTTGCTAAAAAAATTATTAGGGATATACTTAATGTTCAAAAGCTAAACACCAAATTTTTATGAGACCTTAACAAAGTCTAAAATTTAGGGGTGTGGTGATAGGAGGATAACAGTGTTTCTGAGACTTGCAGAACAACATCGTCAATTTGTACAAGACCTAGTAATGAACTTGCAAGCTCTGGCAATTGTGCTGGAGAATAGAGGATATTTGGCATCTTGTTATACCTGCGGAGGTAAAATGAATAGTGCCTCATTTATGGTCAGCTTGGGAGAGAATCATCTGATTCGCTTTCTAGTATCAGATTATGGTATTACTTGGACAGAGATGCGAGATGATCGTGAACTAATGAAATTAGAAGGAGCTGAAGCAATTAGTCAGTTACAAGAGCTAGCTAATTTACTGAAAAATCAGATTCAGCCTTGTCCAAACTCTACTCAACTTCCCCAGGAAGACTTAAGTCTGAACCAGGTTATCTAATTTATCATAAATGTTGAAAGATCTCGAGCCGTTATCATCTTTGATTTAATGGGTGATGGGTGAGATGAATTTCAACCAGAAAAATAATTGAGCAATAGGCGCGCACATTTTTGGTGTTATAATCTGACCAATACCCGTGGGGCAAACGGTTGAATAAAAGCGCACCGCCTGCCCTGAGGTTTCCGAGGGCGTAAAGACGGAGCAAGAAAGCTTGTGGATATGGTCTGACGGGTGTGCAACTCGACTGGTTTGATTTGTTATCTAGTTAAGAATCTGTGTTAGTTTAGCTTTGCGTCAGCACTCGCAAGCATCTCCCGTTATAATCTTTGATTTAACGGTGAGAGTATCAATAATTTCCTTCGTTAAACCTTGTGGGTATGACGCTGAGTTTAATCTAAATTACAAATATTAAATAAAGCATTAATCCCCCCTTATAGAGCTATCCCTTATACGGAATTCCTGAAAACCTTGTGGGAAGTATGGGGAGGTTGGGGAGTAAGAATCTTGTCTAGAGTTCTCAAAAAAATGTATTTTTCAACCCACTTTTTTTTGGAAAAGCCTCTCAAATACTAATACATAACTTGTCTATTTTGTCAAATTTTCTGTTAATAAAATTAATAAAAGATATTGGTGATGGATAGCTGTTCAAGGGAGGAACAGCTAATCTTGTCTGCTTGTGGAGACGTAAGATATTAATTATCCACCAAAGGAAGAAACTTCAAATTCAGTTTTTAATCTCCCATTATAATCTATGATTTAATGGGGAAGTATAATGGAAACAAATTTAGTATTTCAGATAAATCTCTCTTCAATTCCATCAAGTCTGAGTAGATCGGGAAAATTGTTCTGAAATTTGTATAAAAATTAGCAACTTACCGAATAATTAAGGTTTAAACCCACATTCCGCACCACAAAATGTATTATATAAGAAGGAGTCAGGAGGACTGAGTCAGGAGTCAGAATTTAGGAGAAAATCATAGCTGCTGTGATTGAGTAAACAATCAAGCAAGTATTTATGCTTAATTGTTTACTCGGAATTTGATCAACGAAAAAAGTAGTTGAGATGATTTGCATAGTATAAATACTTACCAAACTACGGATTTATATACTACTTTTAATATTACAAATTGAAGCGCGGAATGTAGGTTTAAAGCCTCTCCTTTAAAGGAGAAAAAAGCGGTTGAGGGATGGCGAGGTCCCCTCGCCATATCCAATCAACCAAGACAGCGGTCGATCTTCGGAGCTTCCCGTAGGGTGGGATGGCAAGGTCTCCTCGCTGGCCAACCATCGACCAAGAGAAGAAAAAATTTTCACGCTCCGCGTCAATCCTCTTCTTTTCAAGGAGATATAATTATAGCGCTGCGCGCAGGCAACAGCTCATCTGGCAACAGCTCATCTGGGGGAATAAAAATCTGTTTGCGCAAGCATTCCGTAGGAATCATATAAGACTTTTAGCTATTGGACAATTCCTGCAATTTGTAAATATGCCAGCGCACATTGCTATATTAATTGCTAATTATTAATTGTTGAAAATATCTGTAATTCAGAGAGGAAAAGCTACTTAAGTTGTATTTCGCTAAATCTAGCTTGAACAGATGTTAATCTAGAAATAGATAAATCACAAATTTAACATTAGCCAGACAAAAGCTACTACTAAATTAGACAAGTCTGGTGGTAATAGAGGAGAGTTGATTGCAAACTATGAGTCTTCTAGAATCTCAATGGCAACATTTCTTTGTAGACACCAATAATATTCGCCTACATTGTGTTACTCAAGGTGAGGGAGAATTAGTCATACTCCTTCATG
>NZ_JAAHGK010001018.1:0-2837 GCF_010672505.1 Okeania sp. SIO2B9
TGCGCTACGCGCTAGGGAACAGGGAACAGGGAACAGGAAATAGCAAACTGTAGAGGGCGAATGCCATTCGCCCCTACATAGGCGTTTTAAAGATTAATTTGCGTAAGTCCTGTTAATATAAACTATACTTTTCTTGCTATAACTTTTAACTTAATTAAAATGACAGTTACCACAAAACAACTAATTCAATGGAAACAAAAAGGTCGTCCCATAGTAGCTTTAACTGCCTATGATTATGCGATCGCTCAAATTTTAGACCAAGCAGGAGTAGATTTAATTTTGGTGGGAGATTCTCTGGCAATGGTAGCATTAGGCTATGATACTACTCTACCAGTTACTCTTGATGAAATGATTCATCATGCTAAAGCAGTGCGACGAGGTGTTAAGCAAGCTTTAATAGTCGTAGATTTACCATTTTTAACTTATCAAGAAAGCATTCAACAAGCCATACATTCCGCAGGGAGAATACTCAAAGAAACAGGCGCTCAAGCTGTAAAATTAGAAGGTGGAAATGAAGCGATCGCTCAAACGATAAGTAAATTAACATCAGTAGGTATTCCGGTTATGGGTCATATTGGTCTAACTCCCCAATCTGTACATCAATTTGGAGGTTATCGCAAACAAGGCAAAACTCCCGATGCTAAGGCGCGTATTTTAGCAGAAGCTGTCGCTGTGGAAGAAGCTGGTGCTTTTGCCATGATTTTAGAACATATTGGAGCAGATTTAGCTAAAGAGATTACTGAAAAAGTTTCCATTCCTACTATTGGTATTGGTGCAGGTGTCTATTGTGATGGTCAGGTATTAGTTATTAATGATGTTTTAGGCATTTCTGATTGGCAACCTCCTTTTGCTAAATCTTATGTTAATTTGCGAGAAAATATTACTCAAGCAGTGAAAGAATATAGTTGGGAAGTTAGGGAGAGAAAATTTCCTCAACCACCATCATAAGGGGTGATGGGGTGATGGGGTGATGAGGAGTGTTAGAAGATCAAGAAAGATTTGGCAATGCAGCTCAGATGAAACATTTGAGCAAGAAAAAAACCTAAATTTCCTGTAGATATTCACCCTTGGGTCTACACAAACGATAAAGTGCGGACATGATATTAATATTAATTATTCTGATGTTTACTACTCCCCTACTCCCCTACTCCCCCACTCCCCTACTCCCCCACTCCCCTACTCCCCTACCCCCCCCCACTCCCCTGCTCCCCTACTGTGGAACCCACACTGAAACTGAACCTGCATTACATTTAAAATCAGCCCAACCTTCATCATTTGTAGTTATCGGTTCGCTGATATGTTCAGTGATGTCAATGTAAGTTTGGTTTGGTTGCCCCACCTCCATGTACTTCGTGCCATCACCGCCATTACTCAAAACAACTGCCATTCCACCGGGATGCTCTTCATCCCCCAAGCGCGTCCAACCAAGGGTATTAGCATGATCGAAATAATCATATTGGTCGCCATAACCATAGGTTTCACGAGCATATAAAAATTTGTCAATTAGCCATTTATGACTGTCAAGCCAGATTTCGTACTCATTGCCATCGGGACCATTATCTTGATAATGAGCGCCATAGTAATCTCCATAGAAAATGCAGGGATAGCCTTCAGCTCGTAGCAGAATCAATGCATAAGCTAATGGCTTAAACCAAGATTCTACAACAGATTCCAAAGATTGCAATGGTTGAGAATCATGATTTTCCACCAAGGTGACTGCTAAAGCTGGCT
Organism: Okeania sp. SIO2B9; assembly: GCF_010672505.1. Classification (NCBI taxonomy): domain Bacteria; kingdom Bacillati; phylum Cyanobacteriota; class Cyanophyceae; order Oscillatoriales; family Microcoleaceae; genus Okeania; species Okeania sp. SIO2B9. The sequence goes on from NZ_JAAHGK010001018.1 coordinate 1,732, forward strand.
GGTCTTGCACCAAAGTGTCGTCAAATATCTGCCGCATATCATACTCATTACCCTGTTTACTAGCAGTGCTGAAGTTATAGTGCAAGGGTGCATCGAAGAGTAAAACATCGCCTCCCGTGGCTTCAATAAAATGGTGAAGAGCTTCAATCTCATCAGACCAGTATTCACCAACAGCAAAAAGATTGCGACCTGCATGGTGACGGCAATGTTGCAGCCATTCTGGAAAGAAACCAGCTTGAACGTGTTTAACTGCGTCGAAGCGGAAACCGTCTACTCCGGTGGTATCTATAAACCATTCACCCCAACGCTTTAGCTCATCGCGCACTTCTGGATGTGTCATATCCAAATTGCAGCCCATAAGATAGTCGAAATTTCCTTTTTCCAGGTCAACTTCATCCTCAAAAGACTTATCTTTAAACAAGTAAACTGCGTTCTCGCCTTCGTCGTATGCGTTGTAATCGACTGCGTTGAAATGCCACCAGTGCCATTCCTGTTCAGAGTATTTACCTTTGCGACCTGGAAAAGTAAAGTGAGTCCAGACTTTAATCGTCTGCATATCGTCGATTTGCTGATTGCGATCTTCTGGATTATAGGGTGTTGCTTCTACTTCTTCTGGTGCGTCTGCTCCTAGTTTATGGTTAAGGACGACATCTGCGTAAACCCTAATGCCATATTCCTGGACAGCTTTGACTGCAGCAATATATTCATCCTTTGTGCCATACTTTGTTCTAACCGAGCCTTTTTGGTCAAATTCGCCAAGATCGAACATATCATAGACTCCGTAGCCAACATCGTAGCCACCGCCAGTTCCTTTATAAGCTGGAGGTAGCCAAATGGATGTAACTCCTACATCAGCTAGTTCTTTTGCTCTATCTTTTAGTTCATTCCATAAATTTCCATCGGGAGGAATATACCAATGGAAATACTGCATCATTACGCCGTTTATTGCAGACATATATTTATCCTTGTCAGGTGTGTAATTATTTTGACCTAATTGTAATAATTTTATAATAAACTATCACTATGTCAATAATCAGAGGGTTAACGAAGTCAGAAGTCAGAAGTCAGAAGTCAGAAGTAATTTTTGTAACGGGCAGTTGCGCGGA
>NZ_JAAHGK010001019.1:0-2837 GCF_010672505.1 Okeania sp. SIO2B9
TTTGGTGTGTTAGCGCCCTTTCCTTGGACTACATCATTGCCGGAGTATAAATTGTTTTGAGAATCCCACTAAACATTAAAATATTAGAGTTGTGAGGAAATAAAAACTAAAACTGCTCAAAAGCTTAAAACTCAGACAATGCCAGATTTTTCCTTCTTCCTTCTGTTGTAGATAATGAATCCCCTAGATAACTAAAGCTTTCTTCCTTCTTCCTTCTGCTATAAAAGCTACATCCGCTAGTCCTAGAGAATTGAGAATTGAATTATTTCTTAATAAATTCAAAAAACTGCCGTAAGACAGGAAGTTTAATTTTTGTCTATACTAAACTAATAAAATAAAATGTTAAATGAATTTTGTTATAGATACTTAACCTAATAATTATCTATCCTTAAATAAAATGTATTTTTTTGCTAACTGTATTACTCGCCGTATTACTCATATATATAAACATATAAAATAGTTGACGCTGAGAGATGATAACATTAATATAATAATCAAAAGGCAATCTGTAAATCCTAGGTGAAAGCAATGCCAGAAGCGGAACTTCCTGGAAACCAAAATTTACCAGAAACCAATAATCCAGTAAGTAATCAGAAACTGGGCCATGACGATCATGTAGACCAAATCAAACCAGCTCTTGAATCAGAAATACACACATCTGTCCCAGAGGATGATGAGTGGGAAACAGTTAATTTTCCTGGTGTCATTAGTGTCGATTCAATTCCAGTAGTAGGAACAGCTTCAGCAGAAGCCAAAAATTTAGTACCAACCAATCAAAATCAACCTCAAAAAAAGTCCCAGGAAATTTCAGAAATTAAAGTCCGCCCAACAAAAGACTCCATTGAATATCTAGAATCTACAAATCTCATGGAAGCTCTACATGATTGTAACCGCGAACTGGTAAATCGAGTTACAGACCTAGAAACAGCCTTAGAAGAATGTCAAGAAACTCTAGAAAATCAAGAAAAGTTGCTAGAAGAAAGAACTAAAGAATTAGCAGCAACTCAACAACAGGTAACTCGCCTATTCTACAAGTTGGAACTATGTAATCAAATTATTCAACGTCAGGAAGTTTTAGTAGAGTCTCTAACAGACAAGTGGGATGTGAGTCAGCAACAACAGGCGCAAATGGAACGAGAATGTGCCTTAACCAAACAATCTTACAGTCAACAAATTTATCATCTCAAAGAATTAGAAAATAGTTGCAAAGAATTGCGGGCAAGACTATACCGCCAGCAGCAGCAAACTCTACAGTTTAAAGCAGCATTAGAAAGATGCTTAGAAATGCCAGGGAGAATAGATACAATGGATATACCAACAGAAATATCTACAGAAGAATCTCCGGTAATAGCATCTCAGGTGAATTCTTTATCTGAACCTCAAAAACAAGAACATCTCTTTGTCAACTTTAACACTAAAAAACCACCCTCATTAAATTCCGAACCAGTTAAACCTTGGTCGCCACAGCAAAAAAATCAACAGCAGCAAGAAGCTCTTTTTAGCAAGAAAGAAAAAAATATTGCCAAAATTAGCCTGGGCAAGAAAATAGATTTACCACAAGCTTTAGCAGAACCTGAACAGGTAGAATTATCAGACCAAAATATTTCTCAAAATGAGTTGCCTCAAGAGGTCAGTACAAGTCAATTAAATCCTAGTTTACCCTCGTTTAGTAGAATAGGTGAAGACCCAAATTATGAATTGATAGATGAAAAATCACCAACAATGGCATTAGAAGAGATAGAGTCAGAAGAATATGTAGTTATGGAGGAAAACTATTTAGATGAATATAGAAATTCATCTCAGGAAGTAGAAAAATTGGCAGAAAATAACATAATAGTAGAGGAATATCTAGAAGGTGATACTTCTGAAGATAAAGCAATAACAACAATTAAAAGCGAACGCATATCATGGAATATAGCTACAGGAAAGTGGAATGTTAGTGAGTATCAAGAAGAGCCTGAAAAAGACATAGATCCAGAAGGCTTTTTTGAAGTATCAGAGGATGTGCAGCGCAGTAAATTAGATCTACCAACTTGGGAACCACTTGTATTTGAATCTGAAGTTCTTGAAGAAGATGTGGCATCAGAAGTCCCACAAAAACAGCACCTGTCACTAGGAGCAATAGATTTACCCAGCTTTCCTAGAATTCCTATTGACGATCAACCATCGGCAGTGAATGGGTAAAATAAACATCTCCAAAAAAAATCTAGAAACGTTGATCAAGAGGCAGGGGTAGGGGGGGGAACTTGCTGTGGACAAATAGCAGAATTTTTTTTGAACGCGCTATTAAATGGACCGTATAAACGTTTCTAGAATAGGAATATTTATTATTTTCTGGAGATATCTAATATAATTTGTCAGAAGCAAGTAATAGACTAGAAAATATTTAACTACATAACAACCGCATCTGGATCGTCAGTAAGACCTGTTCCCCGCACCTCTGTATAAGCCCATTGAGAGCCATCAAAAACATTATACCAAAGCCAGCCACTATCTCCCCTGCCTTGGTGAAATACATAGATTTGGTCATTGTATACTACTACTGATGGACTCGAAGTTATACCAGTTTTCCCTACCTTTGTATCACCAGCCCATTCAGAGCCATTAAAAACATTATACCAAAGCCAGCCACTATCTCCCCTACCTTGGTGAAACACATATACTTTGCCATTGTATACCACTGCTGTCGGTAATATAATCATTGTCCCTAATACCAATTCCCATGCATTAATGCGATACTTCCGATGAACTTCAGTTATTAAGTAATAATAATCGTTTAGTAATGTTTATAACGATTATCGGCATTAAACCAAGATATCTTATCTCTTTTCACCCTA
>NZ_JAAHGK010000102.1:0-10032 GCF_010672505.1 Okeania sp. SIO2B9
AACTCTTCGATACTTTTGTGTGGTTCTAGCTTTAACAATCTCGGCATGGCGATCGCCCAACTCTTACTATTCATCCCTTAATTTATCAGGTTTAATTTTTTTATACCGATGCTACCGGATTTGATATGATATAGAATCCGGTTATATAATATATGCTTATAATTCTATAATTAGTTCAATCTCCCCTACTCCCCTACTCCCCACCCCCAAATATATGATAAGTATTCAACCGGATTTGATATAACAGGACTTGGGCAAAAAAAATGGCCTGTATCATTGCCAAGCCAATATTGAGTAATCATCATCTTGTAGGAAAATTGATCGAGTGGCGATCGCTAAAAAGGCGTTGGTAAATTCAAAGATAAATCAGGCAGGAACAGTTACATCTCCAAACTTGAGATAATGAATTAAAAGTCTTATGGAATGCTTCAGCATCTCTACAGAGAAAGGAGTAGCACAATGTTTTCTGGTGCAGTCGAGCGGGGGTAGTGTCGTAAACGAGTATTTTCTCCTTCCACCCTCCTCATTTAGGTCTTAGTGATAATTTGGTCTTGCTCAGGAATAAAGACTTTATAAACAGGATTCCCATCACTGACCCAGAAATCGCATTTCCAACAAGCGTTAGCAATCGCTTGCCAGAGCCAAATAAAAGTTTCAGAACTACGGTTTCCGATGACCCAACCGACAATCCCTGGCCGAAAGTGGTCTACCACTGTCCAAATCCAAACTTGATTTTTTTTTTGAGACAAAAGTTTGTAACTCATCCAATTCTCCAACTTCTGGGATTACTTCTGAGTCATAAATATCAGGTAAAAGTTTTCCTACCTGTCTGACCCAATTAATAATTGTGCCATGGGCAACCCCAGTAACTCAGCTAATCCCCTGGAACCCCATACCATTGACATAAATTTCTCTTCATAAAGCTTTGGTATCCAGGCTATATCCAGGTTTGTTATAGACTTCTATAAACTGGCGACCACATCTAACAATAGATAATTTTGCTTGTCTCCTCGATGACCATTTTTGCGGATATGTTTACTAGCACACTCTGGGCATTGCATAGGCTAACTTTAGCTCCAGCACTATCTACATATTCCATTTTGCCCTACCCATCCTATGAGTAGATTACTCAGTTCATCTTTCCATTTACCAACGCCACTAAAAAATTCTACCAGTTATTTCCAACTTAAGTAGTTGCTTTTCTAACTCGGTCTGCATAGTCTTGAGGACGAAATTTCCTAAAACTTTGCAAAGCAAATTGTCGTAAATTTAGGGGTAGGTAAGATAATACTAAAGCAAATCTAGTCTTGAATGAAGTTCCTAGCATTTGGCTTGATTCTTGTAATAACTCTCTCCCTTTAACACTTTCACCCTTTTCAATTAATCTAATTCCTAGATTCTGTTTCGTATCTGCTAACTTAAATAAACGTGATTTTTCCAATTTCTGATCGTCAAATTTATAACTATTAATACAGAAAGTTTTAGCAGATAAAAAGTGAATATCTTGTTTTAAACTGGTTTGACGATTATGAAAACGATATTCCATGAGATATTCTGGAATAAAATATCCAACTTTTCCGATTACTGCTAATCTGACTAGCAAATCAAAGTCTTCACATCCATCTGCTTCAGGCCGCATATAATCAACTTCTTGTAGGCAAGAACGACGAAACAAAGTTGAACCCACCTGCAAACTTTGGTATTGAAATGTTTCTTTAAGCAAGTTAGGGATAATTCCTTGCTCCAACTTATCCTTTCCCCACTTAGCCGCATTCTCTCTCGTGGCTACTTCCTCCCGTTCACTTTTTTCATTAATAACCCAATGACTTGTACAGACAAAATCTACATTTTGCATCTCATCTAATACTGCCACAGTTTTCTCTAAAAATTCTGGAGTCAAGGCATCATCATCATCAAATTTGATAAAATAATCCCCTGTAGCAGCATCAAAACCAGAACGCATATTTTTACTACGTCCAATATTTTGAGGATGCTGAATATAGTGAATTCTAGAGTCATTCCACTGACTAACTACTTCAGCAGTATTATCTTTTGAGCCATCATCAGTTATGATTAATTCAAAATCATCATAAGTTTGATTCAAAACACTATTTACTGCATAAGGCAGCAAATTTGCTCGGTTATAAGTGGGAATGCAAACGCTAACTTTTGTCATAATAAATTACATAATTTATGAAATAATTTTAATAGATAATTAACCCAATATTGAATGATAACTAATGGTGAAATTTTTGCTAATTTTTACTTAATTAATTAAAGATTCTGTGCCGGGAATATGACCAAATATTCGCTCTGAATACTCCAATACTTCCCGATTGAAAAACTGCTTGTATTGAGGATCATCAGATACTTTTTGCCATCGGTTTAAGACATCCATTGATGTTGCTTTGCCATTAAATTCTTTTCCTTCAAACGAACTACCGCCACCAAAACTTGTTACCTTATCAATGCCTGCATCAGAAAATTCCATTTGCAGTTTCTCAGCAATGTTTCGCCGATATTCAACATCAGCAAACCATTGATTATAATTTATACAAATTTTGTTGTGCTTGAGATAATTTGTTTCTCCTAAATATTCTTTTGCATAATCTAGCCACAAATCAATCATGGTTTTATTCGGAGAATTTACTGATAAAAAATATGCCACCTTAGAAGATATCTTTAGTCTACTTGCAAGCAGATTAAAAGGGTCTCTAATAATAAGTATATCGTACCTAGTAGCACTTTTTCCTAAGTATATATCGTGGTTACGTTCAAATTTATCATTTGCTATCTGCTCCAGGGGAAAATCTTCATAGCTGTAAATCAAACAATCTCTTTTAATAAAATTTCCTTTAGCTTGTTGGCGGTTATGTTCTATTGCCCATTTATGTTCTGGAAATTTATCTCGTAGATTTTCATACTTGTACCGATAGGGGTTTTGATTAGCTAATACATTATTAATAAATCCTACATCACTATTCTGTTGACTTTTAACCCAGTTAATAATGGCATGATTCCCACTGCGTTTCATACCTGCCACTCGAATTTCCTTTTGATTAACTATTTCTGAAAGTTTGTGTTGCTGGGTAATAATTCTGATCACATCTTCCAGATTATGTGCTACAAAACGCTTACCTTTCTTCAAGGCTAGATTTGGTTTTTTTAATGCCTTAACTATATTTGACTTTTCCACCATAAAATCTATTTGTAAAATTAAAATATTTAAAATCTAACTAAAATTAATAATATAGTAATTCCCAAAAAGTGGCAGGTACAAAATTCCTTGGTTTTAGGGAGTAGGGAGTAGGGAGTCGTAATTCTCGTTCCGTAGGAATCGATAAAGAAGAAAAACAACTGTACCTCATTAGCTTGGGAAACGCTATATAATATTGCCATTAAATATAATAAATTACCTGTATATAAAGAAAAATCTAGGGGAACTTACAAACTTTATGCAAATCTTAATGCTTTCCTCCACCTTTCCTTATCCTCCCAGTCGAGGTGGTACGCAAGTTAGAACTTTTAATCTACTCAAATATTTGAGTCAAAAACATTCTGTTACTTTATTAACACAACTGTCTCCAGATGTCAATGATTCAGAAATAGATTCATTGCGATCTTATGTAGAAGAGTTGGCCGTATTTCCGCGCCCCCAAGAACCAACAAAAGGAACATTAGTAAAACTAAGACGTTTTAGTAATTTTCTGATTGAAGGTACTCCACCAAGTGTTCTTTCGATATATTCGCCAGCAATGCAAAATTGGGTGGATGAGTTTGTGGCAGCAGGTAAATGTGAGGCCATTACTTGTGAACATTGTGTGAATGAAATTTATATTCGCCCTCAATGGCAACAACAACTAAAAACTCTAGTTAATGTCCATAGTTCGGTTTATGGTACTTGTAAGCAACAGTTAGAAACTGGTACAGCAGAAAAACCATTGCGAGATAGACTGAATCTTCCCTTACTGCTTCGTTATGAAAAACGCTACTGCTCAAAATTTTCCTGTATAGTCGCAACAACTGAGGAAGACGGGAAACAACTGCAAGAGTTTAACCCCAATAGTCAAATATCAGTTATTCCGAATGGAGTAGATTTTACTCAGTTTCCCTATCGAAGTAACGACCCAGAGGGACATCAATTAATTTTTGTGGGAGCTATGGATAATTTTCCTAATATTGATGCGGTTAGGTTTTTGACTTTGGAAATATTACCTAAGGTACAAGAGCGTTATCCTGATACAACTTTAGCTCTGGTAGGGGCGAGACCAGTACCAGAAGTGCAGGAACTTTCAACTCGCCCAGGAGTAAAAGTTACAGGTCGCGTACCTTCAATGGCAGAATATTTACATCAAGCAACTGTTTGTGTGATTCCGATGCGTACTGGTTTTGGAATTAAAAATAAAACTTTAGAAGCAATGGCAGCAGGTACGCCTGTTGTGGCCAGTGACCGTGGTTTAGAAGGTCTAGCAGTTGATGGTGCAAATACACCACTAAAAGCATTAAGAGCAAATCAAGTAGCAGAGTATGTAGAGGCCATTAGTCACTTATTTGAGGATGGGCAGTTGAGACAAACGTTGTCAGAAAATGGGCGATCGCTGATAGAAACGGAGTATACTTGGGAAGTTCAAGGTCAGCGCTATGAGCAGGTATTGCTAGGATGATGAAAAGGAAGATTCAAGGTTCCAAAGTCAGTTACAATCAAGCTAAGTTTCCCAAAGTTGCTAAAACAGCTCAGAAATCTTATTATCCTAGAAGTAAGAAAACTCTACAAATTAGCCGGATAACTTCTGTCCCTAAATCTAGGCATCAGAGGAAATTATCTAAATCTCAAAAGTTTTCTTTAAAATCCTTACCTTGGAAAAAATGGATTGTTGAATGGGCAGGGGTAAGTTTATTATTTGGTGGCTCTGGTTTCATGGCAATGGGGGCATGGATTAGTGTAAAGTTAATTTCCGATCCGAATGCTATAGTCTGGTTTAATCAATCATTACCACAGTGGACTCAATTTTATATATCCGGGAATAAATCTTTGCAAACTCTTGAACAAATTAAAGGTAGTATCAAAGAGGGAGGATTTAGTACCGGAGAAACTTTTTCTCTTCCTAGTACAACAGCAGATTCTGGTTTAGATGTATTAGTGCCAGTAATGAAGCAAATTGATTCAAGAGCTTCTTTGCCCTGTGAAACTCCTTGTCGGGAATTAGTAGAGTTGCGAGTCTATCAGTCAGTTTTATCTGTTAACCAAAGAGAAGGCAGTAAACCATATTTTCGATTAGTTAATACTTTACCACTCCAAGGTCCTGCTGAATCTTTTGTAATTTCATCTACTATTGAGTCTACCTCTGCTCCTCAAGGCTCAAATCAACCTTTACCTGTAACAACAGTACGTCGTTTTCAAGGCAAAGTTCCCACTGCTGGAGTTTGGTTTACTGTCAGTGGTCAAAGATTACAAAATAATAAGACTATTCCTTATGGACAAATTGTCAATTACAACCCCAAAAAAAATTACTTGAGTTCGATGTTGGAATGGAAAAGTGCTGCTGGTCAAGCTCCCATCTGGCAGGAAATGACGGGAGGAGGAGATCCAGAGTTGGTGGTTGAGCAAACTGTGGGATTAGATCCTGATTTTGATATTTATTGGATTCAGCCACGAAAGTTTATACTTAATCCGATTGAGTTAGAGAAAATTTCTCTTGACGAAATTCCTATTGCAGATAGCTATTATAAAGATACCTTGAGATTAGCTCGTAATGGTTTATGGTCTGGTGCTTTTGCTTTAATTCAACCTTTGCGAAAGAATTTAATGGATGAATCTCAATGGCCTGAAAAAGCACAAGCTCAATTTGATTTAATTAAATTTCATGCCAAGATTACAGAAGCTCAGGCGATCGCTTCTTGGGCAAGTCCAAGTCAAAAAGTTTTGGCTGGTTTAATTGATGGTCGTTGGCAAGAAAGTCTAAATGTGTTTGAAAATAATTTGAGCAGCACTTATGAGATTGGTAAATTACTGCAAAATGATACTGGTCGTCTGCGCAACCGAGTTGATGCTGCTTTAAGGGTAAATCAAGCTGAAACTAATGCTATTGCTTGGGGTGCTTTAATTGTGGCAAGTCAAAAGGGGCGAAGAAGGGCAACGTCGTGGTTAAACAGGCAACCTCAGACTAGCAAGGAGGCAAAGGAAAAGATTGGGAAGTTATTGGATCAACTAGATGCTGCTTTTGCTAAGAAGGAGACTATACAACAGCAGAGAATTCAGCGAGGAGGGTTGTTATGAAGTCAGAAGTCATTTCAGTTATCAGTTATCAGTACCTCATGGAATAGGGAGGCTACGAAAATACTGAAGTTGATTTTCTCTTGGTCGATTGGATATGGCGCAGGTTTCTGAGCCATCCCACCCTACGGGAAGCTGCGCTAACGACCGCTTTTTCATCCCCTTAAAAGGGGAAGCTATTTACCTTACTTTTTGGTCAGGAGTCAGGAGAAGAGAAAAAAGTATATAGATACATTTTTGGTAGTAGTGGATTGTAATTATTTTGGTTATGGAGCATGAGAGTGGGAGTATCTTGCTCCCTTAAAGGTGTTGAGCATTTCCATCGATCTGAAGTCTAAAGTTAAACTTGCAGTACGGAATAAATTTGTCAATTTGAGAGGAGCGAGAATGTCCTAATAATAATGGCGACTGCTGTAATATTTCTATCAGGACTTAAGCAAAAGCACTACATATAGTAGATAAAAACTATAGCACTATGGTATATCTAGTGTTTTTGTTGGAAAAATGCGTAAGTTCTGTCTATAATATTTCTAATATCAAGTCCGCTCGGGTTCGGTATAAAAAAATTTTCCAACTGATGCGCCATTGCCACATCTTTCTTTATCTACCCATCTCTTCAAACTTCCCACCCTCTTTATCTAATTACACGGGGTTGCACATTATGGAATGATGCTGCCAAAAATGGGCTCGGACTTTGACTAAAAAAACCATTAACTAATCATTTTAGTAATTCCCCAATTCCAAATTCAGGCATCCAAAATCTAGAATCATTCGTCACTGTGCAACGCCAATTACACTGATGTACCGGATTTGATACATTACTATGAAGGGCGACCAAACTTTTTAGTTGGGTTTCCTTTGTCAACCCAACCTACTATTTATATTATTCGTGGGTTGAACCGTCTGGCATTATTGCGCCTTTTAGGTTAGCTTTTTCCAATAATTCTCCACCTAGTTTAGCATCAGTTAAATTTGCACCAGATAAATCAGTAGAATATGTTATAACTGCTCGTAAGTCTGCTGAAATTAAGTTAGCTCCTCTGAGTTTTGCACTATTAAGATTTGCATTACGAAGGTCAGCTTTTGTTAACTCTGTTGCATTTAGTTTAGCTTCTCGCAAATTTGCATCTCTTAAACTTGCTCCACTCAAATTTGCATATCTTAAATCAGTTTTATCTAATATTGCTCCGTCTAGATTTGCATCTCTTAAATCTGCTCCACTCAAATTGACTCCCCTTAAATCAGTGCCTGATAAATTTACTCCTCTTAATGAAACATTAGGAGCAAGAAAATAAACACCCAATTTAGTATAATTAAACCCTTCAGGAAAAACAGTTGCTTCACTACAAAGTGCTTGGTTAATTTTTACCATTTGTACGTTTGCTCCTTTAAGGTTTGCGTTTAACAAATTAGCTTTACTTAAATCAGCTTGACTCAAATTTACATTCGTAAAATCTGTATTCCTTAAAAATAAGCCACTAAAATTTGCTTTTGTGAGATTTGCACCACTGAAGTTGCTTTTGTTTGGTGTTTTAGCTTGGCTAAAATTAATTCCACTCAAGTTAGATTTAGTAAAATTTACCAAACATAAATAAGTTTGACTAAGATTCACATTTCTAAACTTTACCTGTTCTAGATTTGTAGAAACCATTCTTGCTTTACTTAAATCAGTATTAATCAACTTAGCTTGACTGAGATTCGCTGAACTTAAATCAGCTTCACAGAGGTTAGTATTAATCAACTTAGCTTCACTTAGGTTTGCCGAATTTAACTTACTTTTAGATAAGTCAGTACCTCAAAATTTTGCACCTGTTAAATTAACTGATTGAAAACTTGCTCCACTCAAATTTGCACCATTAAAATTAGCATTACTCAAATTTAATTTTGAATCATCAAAAGACTTCCCACTCAAATCAACACCAGACAAATTAATCCCAGTAAAATCTCGTTCTCCCTCACTATATCTACGCAAAAATTCCTCAGCACTAACCACAGGTTCTTGACTTTCTTCTTCCTCCTCATCTTCATCTACCATCATCGAAATATCCTGAAATTCCATTTCATTCTCATCAATAACTCCAGGCAAATATCCCTCTTCTTCTTCCTCCTCATCTTTATTTACCACCATCGAAATCTTCTGAAATTCCATTTCACTTTCATCAATAACTCCAGGCAAATATTCCACCTCATCCAAACTTTTCACACTTGCTGCAAATCTGCGATTAATTTCTGCTTCCTCCAAAACTTCAGCATTATCAAAACGGTTAATTAATCCTTGAATAATTTTTATATCCGTCGTCCGAATACCCACTTCTCGTTCCAGACTTTCCTCGCCCGAAGCTAAAAAATTATGACTCCCCACAAAAGCAAACTTCTCATCACACACCAGAAAATTTTCGTGAGTTCCTAACAACTTCAACCGAAATAGACCAGGATAACTTTCTTCTAATTCTTGTAAATCTACCAAAGCATTATATTTCCAACCTTTGCCAATATTCGAGCGATCGCCTAAATATCCCCAACCAATATCTATCTGAAAATTGTGGTTTAAACAATCCTTGAATTTCTTCAGTAAATGTCGATCGATACTATTACAGTTTAACCAAGGACAAATAATAATTAATCGTGCTTGAACTGTTTCTAATGCTTCGATTAATACACCACGACTATCAGTACAGTCAAATACTAATTTATTTTGATATTATTCAGTTTTTTGCCAACTATCCGGAGATTTATCTTGAGTTTCCGTAGTCGATTTTATGGGATTATTTAAAGCTAATAATTCATCTAAACGTAGAGTTAAAGCAAAAAAATTTTCCTGTAAATTTTCGATATCTTGTGCTTCCGGTAGATGATGAAAATTTTCTATCTGCTCGTCTAAAGTCTGTTTCAACTTAACAACATATTTTTTGAGAGTAACTTGTTGTTTTTCCAGTTGTGAAACCTTGGCAACTAGAGCAGATAAATTTGATTCTAGGTCAGACATAATTAACTTGTAGAGACATTGGCAGATTCATTGTAAAACATTATAATGACAATTTAGTTTGATAGTTACTGCTCTCAAGCAGAAGATGAGAAATTATGTTACTTGAACTCACAAAAAAAACTCTAGCATTTTATTTGGAAGATATTGAAACTCCTATCGGTAAAGCTATTAACTTTATTCTGCTATTTTTGATTTTATTTTCTTCAGCTATTTTTGTTGCTGAGACTTATCCAATTCCAGAGAATATTTTTATTATACTAGAACTAATCAATGATGCTATTTTAGTGTTTTTTGCCGTTGAATATTTACTGAGATTTTGGTGTGCAGATCAAAAAATAAAGTTTGTTTTTAGTTTTTTTTCTATTATTGATTTACTGGCAATTTTACCTATTTTTCCAGGTTTTTTAGAACTGAGTTTTATTAGAATTATCAGATGGTTCCGAATTCTAAAATTAATTCGATTTCTCAAATTCAAAATTTATATTTTTCGGATTAGTACAGAAGATGGAGTGATTTTTGCCAGAATATTATTTACTTTATTTACAATTATTTTTATCTTTTCTGGCTTGATTTATCAAGTAGAGCACCGCGTAAATCCTGAATCATTTAAGAATTTTTTAGATGCTGTATATTTTTCAGTTGTTACAATGACAACTGTTGGATTTGGCGATATAATTCCTACTTCAGAAAGTGGTCGTTTATTAACCGTTTTAATGATATTAACAGGTATTAGTTTAATTCCTTCTCAACTGGGGGATTTAATTAAACAACT
>NZ_JAAHGK010001020.1:0-2835 GCF_010672505.1 Okeania sp. SIO2B9
TGGTTTTCTGAAGTGACAAGCAAACGGACGCGTCAATCGACAGTTAGACACGAAAATAAAGAAATAGGTTTTGGTAAATATCTCAAGGGTGGTAATGGAAAAGTCAACTTTGAAGGACATGATATTGGAGGATGGTCTTGGATTGTTATACATGGTTCTTACTCTAATTCTGGGGTAGAACAGAAACATTTCCAAAAAGCATTAGAAGCAATCAATTTAGTGATTAGGTATTCTCCTGGTAACTATGAAACAATTATTCAATGGATTTTGGTAGGTTTTAACAGTTTTGTAGTGCTTCAGCAAGAATTATTTAGGGAAATTAGGCAAGAATGCTTGGAATTAAATGATGAGTTATAAAATTTGGGGATAATAATTAGTAATTGGGTTGTCTATTAAAAATCAACTAAATAGACAACCCAATTCTGTATTGAATGAATTACTATCTAGTTTTATTAGAATAATTATAGCAATCAGGAATCAGACGTGAGAATTGAGGTGTTCTTTAAAAGTAGAGAATATAGCAGTTATCATATTCATATTTATTCATTTTTTTGTTTTTCTCTGTTCCCTGTTCCCAGTTAAGTGTTCCCTAAAAGTATCCAATATCTCACAACTTAAATCATATTGTTATAGTTGGTTGTCATTTCATGTAAATTTGGCTTAATTTTGAGCCTAGAGGAAATTGAGTTAGGAAGAATATTGTCTGCCCTAAGTTTAGGGTGAATATGAAGTTTTTTAATGGCTTACAAAGTCACCAATTCTCAGGAAAATCTCAGGATAAATTATCATTAAACTAAGTTTAAGAAGATAATATTCTTTATATTATCTTGATTAAGTTTAAGTTAAAATAGGTGATTTATGGTGACAACTTTAAATATTGCCAAGAAATTTATAGGGAATCGTATAAATAGTCTGATTTTTGTTAAATTACGTTTGGCAACACTCTTGGTAATAGGAGTAATAACACTATTAACAACTATTATAGTGGCTTGGTTTGCTGGAATTGCTCAAATAGACACATTTTTTACTCAAATTCATTATTTTCAAGAAAATCCGCCCATGTGGGTACAAGTACCAACAGATAATAGTAAATATTTAGTTTTGCCGACAATTTTACTATTTTTAATTGCTCAAGGAATTATGAAAATTTCCCCTACTCCGAAAAATTGGTCGCGAGTTTTGGTAGTGGGAATTTTATTGGGTTTAACTATTCGTTATTTATCCTGGCGATCGCTCTCTACTTTAAATCTAAATAACCCTATAAACGGTATATTTAGTCTGGGTTTATTAGGTCTAGAAATTGTGACAATAAGTAGTGGTGTTCTAGGTTGGTTGTTGATGTTCAATGTTAAAAATCGTAAAAAGGAAGCAGATTATTTTTCTCAGACAATTTTAGACAAAACTTTTGAACCATCTGTGGATATTTTGATTCCCACTTATGATGAAGCAGAGTTTATTTTAGAGCGTACTGTTATTGGATGCCAAGCTTTAGAATATGAGAATAAAAAAGTTTATTTACTGGATGATACTAATAGACCGGAAGTGAAACATTTAGCAGAAAAATTAGGTTGTGAATATATAACTAGATATGATAATCCTGATGCAAAAGCTGGAAATCTCAACCACGCTATTACCAAAACAAATGGTGAAATTATTGTTATTTTTGATGCTGACTTTATTCCTACAAAAAACTTTCTAACTCGGACTTTAGGATTTTTCCAAAATGAACAACTTGCCTTATTACAAACTCCTCAAACTTTTTATAATATTGACCCTATTGCTAGAAATTTAGGTTTAGAAAATATCTTAACTCCAGAAGAAGAAATATTTTACCGACAAATTCAACCAATGAAAGATGGTGCAAATGGAGTTTTGTGTGCAGGAACTTCTTTTTTAGTCAGACGTAAAGCTTTAGAGTCGGTAGGAGGGTTTGTAACAGAATCAATTTGTGAAGATTGTTTTACAGGAGTTATTTTATTAGCTAAAGGTTATCAGTCAGTTTATTTAGAGGAAAAATTAAGTGCTGGTTTAGCTGCGGAAAATATTTCCTCTTATGCTACTCAAAGATTAAGATGGGCAAGGGGAACTTTACAAGGATTTTTTATTAGTTCTAATCCTTTGACAATTCCTGGATTAAGTATTGGTCAAAGATTGTCGTTTTTAGAAACATTTTTTAGTTGGTTTACTAGCATTAGTTATGTTGGTTTTCTGTTTATGCCAATAGCTTATGTTGTTTTTGATGTGATTCCAATTAAAGCTTCTGCTGCTGAATACTTATATTTCTTTTTGCCTTATTATTTGGCAAGTTTCACTGTATTTTCTTGGCTAAATTATCGTTCCCAGTCATTACTTTTGTCTGGTTTGAATCATACTATTTTGGCTTTTCCTAAAGCAATAACAATAATTAAAACTTTTCTAAATCCATTCTCAAAAAGATTTAAAGTTACACCAAAAGGAATTAAAAGCGATCACTACTATTTTAATATAAGTTTGTCTTTGCCTTTGGTAATATTTTTAGTGCTAAATAGTGTAAGTTTAGGATTTAATGTATATGGCAATTATATAAATCCAAGTTGGGAGGTGGGTGAACAGATAGAAAGTTTTAATTTGGGATTATTTTGGAGTGTTTATAATATATTGATGATTTGGGTAGCATTATTAGCATTAATAGATGTACCAAAGCAAGATATATATGAATGGTTTAATCTGCGAAGGGTAGTGAAGTTAAAAATTGGTAACCAAATACTTTGGGGTACTACTAGACAGATATCAGAGGTGGGTGCTGAGATAGAGATTAATCAGAAAATTTCTGATGGTTTATTGGTAGAAGATTTG
>NZ_JAAHGK010001021.1:0-2833 GCF_010672505.1 Okeania sp. SIO2B9
GAGACAGGAGACAGGAGACAGGAGACAGGAGACAGGAGGAAAATTACATGGGGATTCGCTCCCCCAAGTAATGCGTGAACACCCCCGTTGACGGTGGGGTATTAAACCCACAAAGAAAATGATAAATATCCCTAACATTGATGGCCAAATAGTCAACAAAATCAGTCAAGTATTCTAAGTTTAGTAACTAGACTATTATTGGCAATTTATAGAAATAATACCATGTCTAATGTAGACCTCACTGGCCCAACCGGGATAGACCTGTGGAAAAATTACCTGATTAAAACTTTTGTTCGTGAATTTATTTGAGTTATATCCTTAAAGTTACAACTATCAACAATGGAGAAGTGGAGAAAATGTTACGCAAGCTTTTTGTGAAACTATCACTTTTTGGCATGGTCATGGCCTTGATCGGCTCTAGCTTAAAATCATCAGCATTAAACCCAAAGCTGTTAGCTAGCACTCCAGACCCAAGCACAATAGTTATTGCTGATATTTCTAATAATCCTTCAAAAAAGATTAAACGCTATCAACCCTTAGCAGACTACTTAGCAGAAAGACTAGGCCAATTTGGAGTCAAAGTAGGGGATGTAGAAATAGCTTCTGATTTACAAGAAATGGCCAATTATCTCAACTCAGGAGAAGTAGATATTTATTTTGATAGTCCCTACCCAGCAATGATTGTGAGCGATCGGTCTAATGCTAAACCAATTCTACGTCGTTGGAAAGGTGGTGTACCAGATTATTATACTGTCATTTTTACCATGAAGGATCGTGGGATTCAATCCTTAGAGGATCTAAAAAGTAAGATAGTTGGTTTTGATGAAGTTAGCTCTACTTCAGGATATATGTTACCTACTTCCTTGCTGATAGAAAATGATTTAAATCCTCAACAGAAGAAATCAGCTAGTTCGACAGTATCTGCTGATGAAGTAGGATTTGTTTTTACTGATGATGATGAAAATACTATCCAATGGGTAATTAGTGGAAAAGTTGCTGCTGGTGCAGTTGACATCGGTACTTTTATGGAAATTCCGGAAGCAAACCGACAAGCCATGATAGTTTTAGCAAAAAGTGAGAAAGTAGCTCGCCATGTAGTTTTAGTTAGACCTGACATGAAACCGGAAATGCTTGAGGCCATCAAAGCTATTTTGATTAAAATGGATCAAACGGCAGAGGGACGAGAAGTCTTAGAGAAATTTGAAAAGACAGCCAAATTCGATGATTTTCCTCCAGAGTCAAGTATAGAAAGAATGCGAGAATTGTATGAACTTGTTCAAAACAGGTGAATTAGATGGGCTTATTCAGGGTTGGACAAGGGTCGCTAGCCACCAAGTTAACGCTAGCCATGACAGGTTTGGTTGTCATGGTAGTGGCCGGTGTCACTTGGTTATCCGTCCACCGTCAGCAACAAAATTTTCGTACTGAATTAGAAAAACAGGCGGAAATCTTACTCAATACTATATCCATAACAGTTAGAGATTCTCTGTACAAGCTAGATGCTGATTTTATGGAAGAAATCATGGAGCAGCTTGGAGAAGATGAAGTGCTGGCGGCTGGCCGTATTTATGAGAAAGATGGAAGAATAGTTGCTGATGCTTATGGTAAAGATGTTTTGGTTTACAATATTAAACCCGATGAATTTGGCCAGCGTCTACTGGAGAGCGATGAAACAATTTTTGAGTGGAAGTCTACTCAATTGCTTGCTGGTAAGGCAGTAGTCGTTGGGCGGAAAAGACTCGGAGCTGTGAGTGTAGGTTTGTCTATAACTCCTTTAAATCAAAAAATTGCTGCTGTGCGTAATCAAGGTCTTATAGTAGCAGCTATGGCTGCTACTGCAGGAACTTTTCTGGCATTGTTAATTAGTCGTTCTATTACTGAACCTCTAAAGGAAATGACTGTAGTTACTAAACGTCTCGCTTCTGGAGACTTAACTCAGAAGATGGAGATTTGTACTGGAGATGAATTAGCTGTATTGGCAAATTCTTTTAATAGCATGACTTATCAACTTAGAGAACTAATTCATAGCAAGGAGGAGCTAATTCGCAATTTAAAACAAAGAGCAGAAGATTTACGGCAAAGTGAGGCTAAAAATAGAGCACTGCTTGATGCTATCCCAGATGTAATTTTGCGATTCAGCAATAATGGGGTTTTTCTCTACTATAAACCTTCTAGAAAAAATGATTTACCTTGGTCTAGGGATAAATTAATAGGTAAAAAAGTTTTTGAAGTTTTGCCAGAAAATGCTGCAAAACAATATTTACAATATCTTGAGGAAGCGCTTCAAACAGGAGATATTAAAATATTTGAATATGAGTGGTTTGTCCATGGGCGACGTCATCATTTTGAAGCAAGAATATTGGCAAGTGGTCAAAATGAAGTTTTGGCTATTGTTCGAGATATTACAGAAAGTAAGTTAGCTAATATAGAGTTGCAACAAGCAAAAGAAGCTGCAGAAGGTGCTAACAAAGCCAAAAGTATGTTTCTTGCTAGTATGAGTCATGAGTTAAGAACACCTCTTAACGCTATTATTGGGTATAGCGATCTGCTGCGGGAAGAAGCTGAAGATTTAGGCCATGAAGAATTTATTCCAGACCTGGATCAAATTAAAACCTCTGGTTTACATCTGCTAACAATTATTCAAGACATCCTAGATATTTCTAAGGTAGAATCAGGGGAGATGACTATATATGAAGAAGAATTTGATATCTTGACTTTAATAAAAGAAGTCCAATCCATTGTGCAACCACTGATGAAGAAAAATGGTAATTCTTTTGAGATGCATTGTAGTAGCGAAATAGGGACTATGTTTGCTGACCGAACAAAAATTAAG
>NZ_JAAHGK010001022.1:0-2831 GCF_010672505.1 Okeania sp. SIO2B9
TCTTAAATTCAGAGGTAGTTATTTCTCGCCTATCTGAAGAAAATTTGTCTCAATTAAAAGAGTCATTTATAGAAGATCGGTTTGATTTTGTTAATACTCTAAGAAGCGATTGTTTGGAATCATCCGATCTGACAGAAATTGAAGACAATTATTGTGCAGTGATTGCCCATTCATTTGATTTTGTGGCTTGGAATAATTTAGGGCAAAAATTGTTTGTTCGAGGACGTGATAAGGCAGCTCTTATGGCTTACGATCATTCACTGTTAATTAATCCAGAATATTCCCTTGGATTAGCTAATCGGTGTGGTGTATTAAGTCGTTTAGGGGAATATAATCAAGCTCTTGTCTCTTGTGAATTAGCCCTTAAGGGGGATGGTCGTTGGGGAATACGAGGAGCTGCTTTAGCTTGGAATAACAAAGGAGACGTTTTATTTAACCTGAAACGTTATCAGGAATCGTTAAGTTCGTTTGATCGCGCGTTGGCAATTAGTCATAATTATGCAGGTGCCCAACGGAATCGAGCAGTTGTTTTACACCAGTTACAAAAAATTACTCAAGAACAAGGAGAGGATAATGATATTCGATTTTCTGAATCTGTTTGATGTGCGCTGGCTATTAGTTTTTTCACCCATTACAAGTGCTATCGCTTGGGGGATGATCGTCTATACCGAATTTGACCCCTGGAACCCTTGGCAGTTCTAAGCTGGAGTTTAGACCAGGGTAAACGC
Organism: Okeania sp. SIO2B9; assembly: GCF_010672505.1. Lineage (NCBI taxonomy): Bacteria > Bacillati > Cyanobacteriota > Cyanophyceae > Oscillatoriales > Microcoleaceae > Okeania > Okeania sp. SIO2B9. The sequence goes on from NZ_JAAHGK010001022.1 coordinate 729, forward strand.
ATCTTATTTTGAAGTTCTGACAGAGTCAAAAATGTCAGACTTCTCAGTATTTATATTTAGGGCTTGCTGATTAAATCTAAAACCCACATTCCCCACGACAAAATGTAGTACATAAAGAGAGGGAAACTTGAGTAAGTATTTAGACTTATAGTATAGGGTAAGAAGCCGGGACTTTAGTGAAAAAAAGGTAAAAAAAAGGTGATAATATATACCTGACAAGTCTTTTACGTTAATTACTCCCTGGGGAAAGTCCAATGAAAGAAACAACTTCAGTGGCCATGCCCTCTTGTTTCCATGGATGGTGCGTTCGCGGTAGCGTTGCGTAAGCAAATCACTTTAACAATGTATTTAAGACAAAAGCTCAAAAAACAGGGTTTAGAAACTATATAGGAGGATTATTAGGAGAAAGCCAGAGAAAAAACTTGTCTCAGATATCAAACAACACGATAGGTCTGTCATACCACAAATTACGACATTTCCTAGTTCGAGCCAACTGGTCAGTAGATGCTGGTATGGGAGCGTCGTCTTCAAGTGATGTGGGAATGTCGCCAAACAAAACCTTCTCGTTCATTTGCTTTAATTATAGACGATTCAGGCCACAGAAAAAGCGCACCGCCTGCGCCGAGGAAACCTCGGCGTAAAGACGGAGCAAGAAGTGGTAATTTAACTGCAGGAGTAGGGCGACAATATATAGGAGAAATAGGAAAAACAGATAATAGTATAGTCGTGGTGACAACTCATCTTTATGATGGAGTTAAAAGTCTACCTTTAGACATAGCTTTGTATCAGAAAGCTGATTCTTTTCCAAAGGGAAAAAAGACCCAGAATTTGTCAAGAAACCAGACTTAGCAATGTCTCTAGTAGATCAATTTTTGTCTAGAGGAAACCAACCAGAAATTGTGTTAATTGATGGAGGCTATTATAACAATACATCATTCTTAAATCAACTAGAGAAAAGAAATTTAACTTATATAGGAGGATTAGCTAAAAATAGAAAAGTAATCATCAAAAAACAGGATAACATTAAAGAAGAAATTAGATTAGACAAGCTAGCATAAAGTATACCTCAAAAAGCTTTTCACTTAGTTCAACTAAGTACAAATCATACTACAGAAGTTTTGGTGGCCACATTAAAAGTAGAACTGTCTCGGATGTCAGGTCAAAAAACTATAGCTATCGTTATGAATGTCAAAAGTTTTTCTGATGCCACTAATATTAACTATTATATTACTAATATAGAACACAAATGTGTAACTTCAGATTGGATATTTTCTACTTACTCTCAGAGAAATTGGGTGGAAGTTTTCGTGATTAGAAGCCAAAGGATGGCTAGGGCTAAGAGAATATCAAGTCAGAGATCAAAGAAGCTTGAAAAGGCATTTTACTTTAGTATTTTGTGCTTATACATTTATTATCTGGCATCAGTTAACAGGAGGCATAAGAAGGCGTTGGGCTAACAAAACTTTAGAGACCTTTACTGATACTTTAGAAGCATTTCATACAGCGATATCTTACCGTTTTATCAAGTGGTTAGATGAAAACATCGACGTATTTACCGCTCATAAAGAGAGGTTGGGGTTTGTTTGGGTTTGAAATTTGCTAAAGTCCCGCTATCTGCCACCATTAAACTGTCAAAATTTAACTGATTTTTAAACTCTTTCATGGCTAGTACAAACTGTTTTTGGTCAGATTCATTTCCCGACCCAATTCTCATCCACAATGGTACATCTCCATCGTTTGCGCAAATTAAATCCATGATAAATTGCTTTAAATCGGGTCGTTTATCTCTTGAATATCCAGGGGTCCTCAGTCCTCACAAGTTTCGGAAATTCAAGAACGAGAATAGGGGAAAAAGGGGATGCAGTCCCGCGATGTCGCACGGCGCACCTAGTAGCGCACCAAGCAGGTAGAAAAATGCTCCCATCTCCCCATCTCCCCATCTCCCCATCTCCCCATCTCTTAATTTAAGGTTCTACTTCACACTTATAATCATTTTTTTTCCCATAATTTCCCATAACTCTACTTGTACCTGTTCAACTACTTCTTGCCACTCCCTTGACTGAGACTGACGGAATAATTTCATTGTTGGATACCAAGGAGTAA
>NZ_JAAHGK010001023.1:0-2829 GCF_010672505.1 Okeania sp. SIO2B9
AAGTGTAGGAGTTTTGGGGCCAACGAGAATGGTTTATGAGAATGCGATCGCCATAGTTAAATCTACAGCAGATTTTCTCTCAGAAGCTATTGGAGGAAGTTAGAAGTCAGAAGTCAAAAGTTAGAAGTCAAAAGTTAGGAGTAAGTAGGGAAGAAAGTTTTTTGTTTAGCTGGCGCACAACACACGTTAACGCTACGCGACAGGTGAGGTGCAGCATTCCGTACCGAAAACGTGGAGCGCAGAATTGAGTTCTATCAGTAATTATCCGGACAAGATATCATACCTCAAATCACCAGCGCCATTATTCGTAGCATTCTTTTTTTATTTTTATAATCATGTCCGGATAATAGCACGATAAAAAAACTTTCTCTCTTCTAATATCAAATCCGCTCGGGTTCGGTATAAAAAAAATTTTCATCTTCATCCAATAGCAAATGTTTCGCGCATTCTCTTCCCTCCTGAGGAGGTCCTTCCCCTCCTGGGAGGGGGAGGGGGGAGGGGTGGGTTGACTCCTGACTCCTAAATTAACTATCTAATTACAGCGATGCTACCGGATTTGATATAACCTTTTCTTTCCTCCTGATTCCTGACTTCTAAATTTTAACTTCTAACTTCTCACTTTTAACTTTTGACTTTTGACTTTTGACTTCTATAACCAATTCCCTACTAAAACAAAAGTTGACCAAAAGTAGGGATGCTCAAATTCTGAATTTACCTCTCTTATTTGAGCGTCTCGTAAAATTTTTCGTTGCGCTCGACGTAAAGCTTCTGCTTTAGTGATTGTTGAGTCGGTCAACTGTTCATATAAATTTTTCATCAACACAGCAGTTGCTTCATCACTCACATACCACAGACTAGCAATGGTACTTCTTGCTCCTGCTCTGACTGCAACTCCCGCTAACCCCAATGTTGCTCGCTCATCTCCAGTTGCAGTACGACAAGCACTCAATACTAATAATTCTACAGGACGCGTTTGTTGAACGCCAGATTTAATCATACTTCGTAACTCTTCAACATTAATCCTATCATCCCAGGTCAGAATAAATGTATCTTCAACATTAGAACTAAATTCGCCATGGGTTGCAATGTGAATTACTTGGTAAGGAGTATCAGCGACTTCGGTATTAGCTTCATTTTCTGTAAACAACTCATTTAGCAAAATCTCACTAGAAGCTTGAGCTTGAATATCTTTTAACTCTTGTCTCACATTTGGCAGTGGTGGAAAACCTTGACGACTTTCAGTTATTCCCATTCCCAGTACTTCCAGTTTTTTTCGTGCTAGTGGTTTAGGATCGATTAATTCTAGACTAGGAGCGATCGCCACATTATAGTTCTGAATTACATATTCCTTACTATCATCATTATAAAGACTAGCTAAAGGAATACTTCGCAACCTTCCTTCTAATACAAATACTAAGGTTTTTATCTGACTATCTCGCAATAACTCTTCAGCAGGATAAATTAGCCATTGATAAATTTCTGCCGCAGGTTCCAAATAGTTTTCAATAAAAATTCGCTTTTGCGGAAATGTGAGAGCTGTTAGCATAGTTTCAATTTTTGAGTCTACTTCCGCTCTTGATATATTAGTGCTGTAATAAACCAAAGGTTTTTCTGGTATGGCTAATATTACTGCCAAGCGATCGCGCAAAATTATTGTATAAAAAATAGCTGCATTTTTGTCTACGCGGTCTACTTCTACAGGTTTAGTATCTAAACAAGCATTACGAAAAAAATTATCTAGTTCAGCTAACTGTAAAGCTTCAATTACTTGTCGTGCTTGTTTCAAATTTTTTTGACTAATATCTTTTTTTCCAGGTGTAGAAGGTTCTAAAAGTAACTCTACTAATTCACGATAAATTGGTTCTACACTATCTCGAAAATCAAACTTTAATTCTGAACTAATAGCAACTATATCACTCCGCAAAGCTTGGAGATTTTTTACTGATTGAGAATAAGCTACTATCGCTTCGTTTGTATTTCCTGTAACTGTTAAAATCCGACCTAATTGCCATTCCCACTGATAAGAAATATCAGCAGCATTAATACTTTGAGCCAAAATTAAAGCTTTTTCTGTTAACTCTCTAGCCTCATTCCATTGCTGATTATGTTCATATAAAGTTCCCAAAGTTCCTAAACCATAAGATTCTGCCCTTGCATCTTCTAAACTTCTTGCTTGTTGTACTGCTGTAACTAAGTAATCAGCAATTTTTGCTGGTGGATATAATGGTTTATTACTGTCATTTGCGAAAACTTCTTTTCTTAATTCTATTAAATTCTGAGCCAGATTAATTCTGGCATAAATACCTGGCTGAGAAGCAGATAATTGGTTTAACAAATCATCTATATTTGTGACTAATTCTGTTGCCGTTAAATATTGCTTTTGTTCTACAGATAAATTTAACTGATTGAGCATTGCTTGAGTTTTAATTTCTACTATAGGTGATTCCTGAATAGCTCGTTGATAGAATAAATTAGCAGCTTGGGGATTATCTAAAAGGATAGCTGTATTACCTAAACTAATTAAAATTATCGCTATTTCTTCTGTTGCTTGTAAATTTTCTGCTATGACTAAACTAGACTCTAAAACTTTTTGAGATTCTGATAGTTGACCTATTCCTCGAAGCACATCACCCAAACTTTGTAGTGCTTTTGCTTTAATTATTGTATCTGGTTGTTCTTCCAGATTTTGTTTAGCTCTTGTTAATTGTTTAAATGCTTGAGAATATAAACCCAAAGCTTGTAAAGCCTGAGCTTGATTAATTCCACTACGAGTAAACCCTAAATAATCGTCAATTTTTTCATAAATTTGACTGGCTTCTTTCCAAGTAT
>NZ_JAAHGK010001024.1:0-2820 GCF_010672505.1 Okeania sp. SIO2B9
TAGTTATCCCAAGTTTTAGACTAAGGAACTTAGACTAAAACTTGGGATAACTAGAAATTTATTAGACTATAGATATATTTGAGTGTTGAATCAGACAGTAACGCAATTGGTATTAATGCCCCAGAGATGGGAGTTATAAACAAGTGACCTCGACTTGTCAGTCCAAGATTCTTTACTATAAATCTGGGACAACCAGAAATTGATCGCACTATACATATACTTGAGTATTGAATCAGGCAGAAATGCTATTGGCATTAATATCCCAGAAAATAAAAATGCTATAACTTTTGTATAGCAAAATTTTGATCTACATCTAGACCTTTTGAAAAAAAGATTTTTGAGAAATTTGGGAATATTTTCTGTGGCGAAACCGTTAATAGTAACAAGAGGGTTGAAGCATGAAACAATTAAATGCCTCAACTCAAGTCAGAAAAATTATTCGCAAGAATAGAATTTCAACGAGAAAATAATTATGCAAGACTTTTCAAACATTGACTCTACTAGATTAACTCTAGAACCTGGGTTCTTGAAACCTACAGTTTCTGATACAGATCAAATTGCAGACATCGAAAATAGCGAACTGCGTAAGATTGCCAATGATGTTCTAGATGCAGCTAAGTATTCTTTTACAACTGCGGCTGCTAATGTAGAACAACAGGCTCGTCCGGAAACATTGGAGGCAACTTTTCAAGAAGCCATCAAAGGCATGAATGAGGAGAAGCGTGCCAGTGTCCGATCCAAAGCCACCGAACTGACAATGGCACCTCAAGCAATACGAGAGATTCAGTTTGGACGTTACGGAAAACTGAGTAGCCAAGAATATCTCAGCATGGGAATAGATCGCGTTGAAGAAGCAAATGTCTTACCGAAACTCGAAATTGACCAAAAACTTCTGGGATTAAAAACTCCTGTTCTTACCTTACCACAAAGTGTTGCTCAAATGACCGATGCGGGTTTGCTTATTCCTAAAGATCAACTTCCGGCTAGAATTTCCAATCAAACTGATTTTGAGGGAGCAGCTCAAGAGGTTGTTAAAACTTCTGTTGATTCCGAAGTTTATGATGCAGAAAAACTGCAACAAGTTTGGGGGCCTGTCTACTCAGAAGATCCATTCGGAGTGAGTGATTCAGACGACTTTGAAGAACAAGCTGTTACAGACAAACTTGGATTTTATATCACGCGAGTTAAATGTCTTGATGAAACAAACCCAGAGTTCTGGGGAAGTGACGAAATTGCCTTGGCTGGTGTTTCCGTCGATGAAACTGGTGATACGAAGAAGGTTCCTGAAAAATTTATTGGAGGTGGATTTGATGATGGAGATCAAAAAACCTACTCTCCTCATTGGAAATATCACTGGTTCAATATGCGGGAAGGTCAATATTGGCCGAAAGCTTACAAGGTTTCTCTGATTTTGGCAGAAAAAGATAACGGAGGACTTTCCTCAGTTTTGAATACTATTTATGTCAAAATTCGGGATTATGTCAAAAAGGCGATCGCTAAGGCTGTAGCAGGTGCTTTATCCTCTCTAGTCGGGCCGGCAATTGCGAAAGCTATCGGACAAATTACAGCTTGGCTTGTAGACAAGCTGATCGGCTGGATCATCAATTTGTTTAAAGATGATATTTTCCCTGTCAAGGTTCTAAGTTGTACTGTTCCTAGTTTCGGTGCGCGTTGGTATTATCCTAATGGCAAATGGGGTAGCCCAACTTCTGGCATTCGTACCGCTCACTTCTATGGACATGGCGGTCACTACATTATTAACTATTACTGGAAGTTGTACGCCTAAGTGTCCTATCTTCTCGTAGTCTGAACTTTTGATCCCTTTTCCCAGAATTGAGTATGGTTTCTACCCCTTCTCCCGTGAAAAACTCGCAAACCCAACTCGATCTGCGAGAAGTCCTTCGTCATTTTACCTCTAATAGCAGTCATCCAAACCGACTGCGTTGGCATCCGGCTTTGAACAAGGAGGATGGAGCAGGAATGCGAGTCGCACTACTGGACTCTGGGATTTCCGGAACCGATAGTCAACTGCAAAGCGCTCAAATTCGAGCGCGAGATTTCACAGGGTCTGGTGGGGTTTTCGATCCCACTGGACACGGCACAAAAAACGCCAGATTATTGGTTGCTCAGGGAACAAATGGATTTTGGGGATTGGTTCCTGCTTCTGTGCTTTTAGTAGGAAAAGTTCTGGGAACAGGCGACCCACATAGGGGTGCAGAAGCTTTAGCCAAAGGAATTCGTTGGGCTGTTTACGAAAAGGCAGATGTGATTATCATGCCTTTAGGACGAATTCGCGGCACAACTGTTGTAACTCAGGCGGTGCGTCAAGCAATCAAAGCAGGTTGTGTGGTTTTAGCAGCTGCTGGAAATAGGGGTGCTGAGACATTACTCTTTCCAGCTCGTTTATCTGATGTAATTGCCGTTTCAGCGGCAGATATTAATGGTCAACCCTTAAATTGGTGCTGTCAGATGCCGCAAGTCAACTGCTACGCTCCAGGCTTGGAAATAGGAGTTAGAGGCAAGTCTACAAGTGGCTCTTCGGTTGCTACTGTTTTGGCAGGAGGAGTAGAAACGCTCTATTTAGCTTCAGGAGTCAGGCGTTCATTAATTGATAATTGATCATGGATAATTGATAATTACCTCGGGTTTTAACCGTTACGGAATTGAATATTGGGAAATATCATTTCTTCTCTTGGTCTCATGGATATGGCGTTTAGCGTTCCGCACAACATAAAAAAATGTTCTATCTTCAGTCACTTGGGACTTAGGCATAGACCACATATATAGTAGAGTTGTTGGGAAATAACAATTGAACAATGC
>NZ_JAAHGK010001025.1:0-2820 GCF_010672505.1 Okeania sp. SIO2B9
TAGCTTCCACTATTAATTATATGACGCTCTACCTTTGTGATAATTTTCAACTCAATGGTGCGCTCAAATAATAGATTCAATATTCGATACTTTTTCTGGCAAAAATTATAGTTAATAGGGAGCTGGAAATTATTATCAACTTCCTTCAGTTTAACTATCTAATAGACATCTCCAAGAATAAAAAATAAAATCAATTATCCCACAGAAATTCTCAATTATTTCTCCCTACTCCCTACTCCCTACTCCCTACTCCCTCTTTTGGAGGAGATGTCTAATTTTTTCTCTTATGTAGTAATCAACTTCAAGAGTGAATCAGGAGCAAATACATCACGATAGAATGTTAATTGCTCAGTCTTTAAGTAACAACCACCTCTGTGACCACGACGTACCCAAGTTACATTTCCCTTGGCAATAGTTTCGTTGGTTTCGAGATCCACACTTTTCCACTCGAAGAATGTATGTTCTCCAGAAAACATAACAATAGGCCAGCACATGATAACCCCTGGTTGAGAAATCAATGCCCACCAATGCTGTTCCCTTTCTTTTTGTTCCTCTAGACCAAAATATTGTCCGTCTTGGCACAAATAGACTAAATCTTTATAATATTCTGCCGTGAGAATATCACCGCGTCCCTGTCTCAAAGCTTCACAATGAGTAGGCCACCACTCTTTATTTTCTTTCTCTATTTGTTCTAATGTGTAGTCAGGACTGAGATCTGGTAATGTTGCTTCTTTCATGGCAATGATTTTTTCTGCTAGAGCAATCATCTCTGTGGCAACATCAGCAGCTACTGGAATAGCTCGGGAGTAATCTACTGCTAGGTCTTTGTAATAATTTGTGCGCTTTTTCATAATATCTGAACTTGTAGTTGTTTTTTCATTAGTTGAAACAAAATTGCTGGGTGACGCGAGCGATCGTTAAAGAAACCACACTTTCTCGTAGTTATAGAATTGTGCTTTCTTTGCTCTTGAAGACATAAGTAAATTTTTTTGTCTACCGTCTACACGGCGCTGAAAATTGTTTAGGGTTTGTAGACACAGAATGGCGTGTCGAAGACTATCAATAAACAATTAGACCTTCTGCTGCTTCATAAAACTGATATAAAACGTCACATAGCGTGATATTTTAATGTTTACTTCCTGCTTCTACTGAGACCGTCGGCGGCTACTCATCCACAGGCATTCACGGGTCTTGCCCGACCGCATTTGTTAAATTTATACTCCCTCCTTTCAAAGGGGGGTAGGGGGTATGCCTTCTGCTTTCTGCCTTCTTCAAGATTATGCGGACGGGCCTAAAATTTCATTCAGAGCGCCGAAGCAACCTGCTGCTTTATTAAATCCTGCATAAACACAGGTGAATACTAGCAACTCCTCTATTTCTTCACGGGTAGCTCCCTGTTGCATTGCCATATTAACATGAGCGCCAAAAGGGTTTCCCGGACCTACATGATCTTGATTGACTACATCAATTGCTATTGTAATCAGAGCTTTGGTTTTCTGGTCTATGAGTGGTAAACCCCATGCTTCACCTGCTACACGAGTACAAAAGTCCCCGAATTTGGGGTTGATCCCATTTAAGCCTTCTTGCAGAGCTTTGTCATCTAGAACTGCGTTTTTGTATTCCATAGTTTATCCGCTTAATTTTTCCAATTTGCTATGATCTTTGAATATTTGTTTCAAGACTGTGTTTGTGTCAGCGTTATAGAGTAATATCCCGTTAGCATTACTGAGCATAATCGCTTTCTTGCACAGTTTAACATCTAAATTTGTTAGTAAGCTATCGGCCTTTGCATAAGCAGATGGAGGCCACTTGTTCGAGATATTAAATAATATCATTGTCCACACTTCTGACCAATCTGATTTGCTGTTCAGATGTGAGGCAAATCTATTAGATATATCCGAAACATTTTTTCTATCAACTAGATTATCACCTTAACTTACATTAATTCATTAATTAAATTGATTTTATGATTTTTTTATTGGAATAAGCTGAGATTTTCTGATAAATATTCTAAAATGTTACTTAGCGATCTAAATTAACAATGATCTAAATCATTTTTGTAGTTTTTTCTTATTACTCAATTACAAGCATTTAAGTATTGTTAAGCTTTTCTAAGTTGATGAGAATGAATGAACTGTAATCAGGTTTGACATAAAGGCGATAATTATAACCTATGTGATAAAATTTGTATATGCTCAGGTTGTTAATATTAATAATAATTTTGGTAACGGTACTGCAATAGAATCCTTCTAGTTTTCCTCATTGCGACCCACAGGGTTTGCGGAGCAGTCCGGAACGGAAAGCAATTTTTTAGGAGTCAGGAGTCAGGAGTCAGGAGGGAAGAAATAAGAAGCAAAGAGCAGTAGAAGAGAAAATTTTTTTGTTCGCGCTCTTATCCGGACATGATATCATAACTCAAATCACCAACGCCCAAAATTCAAGGATTTAAACATGAATCAAGCAAATGAAGACAAAAAATTTACACTTGTTTTAGCTGGGAAATACAAAATCAAACCAGAAAAACGAGAACGATTTTTAGAACTTGCAAAACCTGGTATTGAAGAAACTCATAAAGAAGCTGGAAATATTAGTTATACTTTATATGAAGAGTTTGATAATTCTAATACCTTTTTATATTTTGAAGAATGGATAGACCGAGAAGCTCTTAATTCCCATCTTAAGCAACCTTACATTGCACCTTTAATTGAAGAAATATCAGAACTTTTAGCTGAAGATGCAGAAGTGAGAGTTTATGATATTGATAAATTGAGCTTCGGACTTTAGTTTATTTTTAGGACTTATACCATGTCCGGTTGAACA